>JAKAIL010000017.1 GCA_021825235.1 Bacteroidota bacterium
GACGGCGCCGGTGGCAAATCCGCGGCGGCTGCGGGCGCGGTGCGTTAGCTCGATGGTATCGTCTTCCGATTCGAACCCGACCGTATGGGTGCCCGTGATCGCTCCGGAACGAATCGAACTGATGAGCAGTGCGTCCTTTGCAATTGCTTGACCCTGCGTAAGCTCGGAAATCGCTCGCGTTTTGGACTTCATTCCCGCCAGCACGGCTTCGCTCAAACGGAGTGCCGTACCGCTTGGATAATCTTTCTTTGCGCGATGGTGTGCTTCCAGGATATAAGCATCGTAGCCGGCTGAGTCCAGAAGCTTCGCGGCATCGCGGACTATCGCCAGGAAAAGGTTCACGCCAATGGAAAAATTGGATCCGGTAACGCAGCCGATGCCTGCCGCTTCCACACGCTTTCGGACCGATTCTTTTGCATTGTCCCATCCCGTGGTCCCAATCACGATGGGAATACCGGCGTTGGCACACAGCTCCACATTCCGTTCAATCGCAACTGCCTGACTAAAGTCGATTGCTACTTCTGTTCGGGAAACGCGGAGCGTATCGAGCGTGGCCGGACGGTCCACGTCGAATTTCGCCACGACCGTGTGTCCGGCAGCTTGCGCGACAGCTTCGACCTCGCGGCCCATCTTTCCATAGCCCAATAAGGCGATTTTCATCGCTACAAAAATAACCAGATTTGAGAGATGGAAAGGAATTTTCAGGATTTCGCGACCGCGAAACCCACTCCAGATACGGAAGTTTCGGTTACCTGCGGGCTAAGCCGATGACGCCGTCCGCAAACCCGGCATAGGTGCTATGGGCTTGCACATTGGTACGGGCGAGTTCGAAATGATCGGCAAGGAGTTCACGGGCTAACTCCTGCGCGAGTCGCGGATAGGGGACAGAAGAAGCAAGCTCCGGTCCGCTGTGGGCCGGTGCGCATTCTACAAACGAAGGAGAATAACTATTGCGGGACATCGATGATCGCTCATCCGAGGCAGACTCGTTCATAATTCTTTTCCCTTTAATGTTTCGTTAGTTTGGTTCAACCTTCCGCGCGGTTCGAAAGTTCGTACTTCTGGCTCGCCGAACGGTGACACCGGGAATTGATAAGCACCGCGGGGCCACCAAAGTGCCGTTAATTTTATGCTAATGAAAACCATGCTTTTCTCCATTTTCACTACCTACTGGAGCGATCTTGCGGAGCCGCTTGCCGTTATAGCTGGAGCGCTGCTTTTGGGCCTCATCATCGAGCGATTGCTGATCGGTTTCGCGTCGCGATTTTTCGAGAAGCGGGAGAAAACACAGCGCGACGCCTGGCATTTGGGCCGGCGCCTCATCCGCTCCTTCAATGGCATTGTGACCGTATGGTTTGGTCTTGCTGCATTCCGTAGTGTCCTGGGTCAGTTCCCGCTTCGGCCCGGCGTACTGCCGGCCATCGAGCATACCGCGTCCGCAATTTATATCATTTCCATCGCCCTTCTGTGTGCGCGGCTTCTCGTCGCCTTTGTCCGCACGTATTCCACGCAGCATGAGCGCGCGGTCGAGTCCATTACGCTGGTGCAGAACATCGTTCGAACGGTCGTCTATCTGCTGGGTATTCTTGCGATACTACGGGTCTATGGAGTGGCGATTACTCCGCTCATTGCCGCCTTGGGCGTTGGCGGTTTAGCGGTCGCGTTGGCTTTGCAGGACACGCTGAGTAACTTTTTTGCGGGCATTTATATCATCATCTCTCGCCATATCGATCCGGGCGATTATGTGAAGCTCGATAGCGGGCAGGAGGGAATTATTCGGGATATCGCCTGGCGCGTGACGACGCTAAAAACCCCGGACGGTTCGCTTATCATTGTGCCAAACTCGAAATTCTCCACCAGCATCATCACGAATTTCGACCGCCCGGACCGTAGCGTGATCGTCACCATCGATCTCCCGCTGGACCAGGCAATGCCTGCCAAAACATTCGAGACGGCGGCGCTGGATGCGGCCCATGAGGTGGCGGCACAACGGAAGGAATTAGTCGATGGCGAGCCGGTGCTGCGCTACACGGCTATCAGCGCAACCGGCGCAAGTCTTCAGCTTTCGGTCCGTATCACCGATTTTTCCCGTGGCGCCGAACTCAAGCATGAGATTTTGGACCGGATGTATGCGAAGCTGCACACGGCTCCTCCCTCCGGGCCACAAGTTCCCGAAACTACCTGACGAAAACAAAACGGCCCGGCAGTACCTGCCGGGCCGTTTCAATTCTTACGCCTATCGGGAAGCTTACTTATTCAAGGTCAGCTTCTTGGAGAGCGTTACGGTCTGGCCGTCCGAGCCGGTGGCTTGCAGCTCATAGACGTAGCTGCCATTGGCCAGGTTCGAAAGGTCGAGTGCTACGGTCTGCTCGCCCGCGCCGTAGTTCACGTTCGAGACCGGAGTCTGCATCACCTTACCCGTTACATCGAGCACGCGGAGCGTTACCTGCGCCGCTTCGGGCAGCGTGAAGGTAACCTGCGTGGCACTCGTCGTCGCCGGGTTCGGATAGTTCTGGCCTAACGTGAAGCCCATGGCCGAAGCATCCGGACCGAGTTCGATCGCGTTCGAGAACGTCTTTGCGCCGTTCTTATCGACTGCTACCACGCGGAACGTGTAGCTCTGCGTCATATCGATATTCTGGTCCGTGTAGGCATACTGCGTCTGGTTGTCCTGAGCACTCACGTGTCCCAGGGTTACCCAGGTCGGCTGATCCGCCGTGGCACCCGGCAATTGCTGCTGGATGTCATAACCCGCCACGTCCTTCTGCTGGGCAATCTGCCACTGGACGAGGGCATTCTGCCCCACATGCTGAGCGGTCGCATTTACGAACTCGACCGGCAGGATCGTTCCGGCATGGCTGCGGAAGAAGGCGAAGGCTGCCGCGAGTGCGCGGGTCGTGCCGCTCGTCGTGTCGCCAAAGCCCTGCGGGCTGGTCTGCGCCAGGTCCGCCCAGTCGAAGCCGTAGAACACGGTGTTCACGTTCGGATCGTAGTATGTCGTGCCCGCGCCCGAATCGCTCGGGGTCATCGGATGGGTGCGGTACGTATAGGCATACCCTGTCACGATCGGTCCGACGAGCGACGTGGTAAACGACGGCCGGACGACATCGGGCGACATCGAGTTCAGGCTGTCCGGGAACTTCCAGTACGCCGGCTGCTGCCCGTCAATCCAACCATTGTACATTCCGTCCGTCGGCGCGTCTGCCACATACTGGGTGTGCATGTAGCTCTGCAGCCATTCGGTGTCCGTCACGTTGTTGTTCGGCATGATGTACCCGTTGTAGTAGGCGATGTTCTGTCCGGCTACGACCAGGTCTTTCTTCGCATACGGAAGGCCCTGGTGCAAATAGCGTTCGAGTTCCATCGTCTCCTTGAAGCTGAGCGCGCCCTGGCCCGTCGGCTGTCCCGGCGTCAGCGCCATCGTCGGATCGCCCGAGACCCAGATTAAGGTCCACCATGGCGTGTAGTCGATGTCGGTCGAGTCCGAAAGCCCGTCCGGAGCATTGCGGTCCAGGAGATCGTACGGTATGTTGAGCCGGGTTAAGGCCATCTCGACCGAGTCCAGATTATTCAGACCCGCCGGTGTCGCACCATTGTAGCTTACCAATACCGCATTGCGCTTGAGCAGAATACGGAAGGTCTTCGTCTGCGTATTGTTCCCATTGTTCTGGTCGTTCGGAACCGTTATAACGATGCGGAACACGCTGTTCTGTACGGTGTTCGTGTCAATCTCCGGGCCCTGGAAGACCACGCTCTTCGTCTCGTTTACGCCCCAGTTCATCGGAGCGGAGTTCGAGTTGAAGATCGTCGTCCACGGACCGCCGTTAATGGCTTGCTGTACCTGCGCATTGACCGACCGGCTGAACACCGACTGGCTCGACAGGTTCTTCACCCATGCGGTAATCCAGAGCGGATTCTCCGTCGTGACGAGTGAGGTATCGCTCGTCTCCGAGAAGCCCGCCGGCTGCACGATCGACATGACCGCGAGGTCATTTGTGAATTGGAACCCATTCCATTCCTCGGCTCCAATGTCAACCGCCTGCGCGCTCACGCGTGGGTTGCCGTTGAAGTCATAGGCCTGCGTTGCGGTTCCCAGCCACGCGCCGTTGTTCATTGCCGGGCTCTCGATATAAGTCAAGGCACTCGGCATGTGCAGCGAGTCGCTCGTAAAGCGCGGATCGCCGCTGAGCGAATGCATATCCTGACCCACATACGAACGCCAGTCGTTCAGCGAACGGAAGTAGCGAGTCTGGAGCACCGAGCCATAACGCGCGTCGTACTCGATGAGCGAATCGAACACGTTCGTCCCATGCAGGTCGAACAGGTTGTAGTCCGAACTGATCGCATTCGCGAACGGATGCGTCACCTCGAGCCAATAATTGGCGTACGGGCCGGCACTCGTGTTCTGCAGAATGTTATCCCACAGGAATACGTGCTTTGCGTACTTCACCCGAATATTGGCGAGCGCGGTGCTCGTCGAAATCGAGTTGTTGAAGATCGAGTCTTCGTCCGCTGAGTATTGCGAACCGGCCGTGGACATGAGAATCGGGTACGAACCGACCGTGGACTGGAGGTCATAGATCATGTTGTTCGTCAACCGGTTCTGCGTGAAGATGGGCAGTGTCGATTGCTCCAAGCCGGAGCCATTACCGATCTGGTAAATGGTTACCGCCTGGCGAATGGCTACGCCGTGCGATATACCATTGACGGCGCGGATATTATGGATCTTGTTACCATCGACCCAGATGCGCACCACGTTACCCGTATCGCCTTCTGCCGGCGAGGGGCTTTCGATGCCGTAGGCATTCCAGGACGCTCCGGCCGGACCGGCGTTCGCCGTGTTCACGTTCGAGACCTCGTTGTGCGAGATCGTCATGTCCTGTTCGTTCGTGAACTTAATACCGGCATAGGAGAGCGGGTTGGCTGCCGTCCCGATCGTGTTCCGCGTGAACGTGTTCGTGTTGTTACGCCAGACGATGAACTTCTCCTGGCCTAAGTTGAACATGTCGTGCAGACCGTGGTCGGAAATGCCATACTTCGCATTGCCCAACTCGCAGTTGTTGATCATGATATGGTTGATGGGAACCGTATCGTGGACCGCCTGCAAGTAGATGGTCATGTTCTGCTCGTTATCGATACGGACGACCGCGCTCGAGTCATTCGCAAAGTTACCATTGCCGTGCAGGATGAGGTCCTTGAGCGTCAGATGGCTTGCACCCTGCGCAATATTGAAGATGGACCCCGCGGAGGTCTCATCGTCCACGATCGTGATACCGCGTTTATTCGGTTCCGGCGTCACTTTATCCGGTACGGGCACCCCGAGCGGGTTATACCCCTCGAACGTCATATAGCCGCCGAACAAATCGCCGAAGTAGAAGCACGAGGGTTGCGACCCGGTGAACGTGATCGTTGGCGTCACGCCCGGCTTCGGTTCCCAGATAACGGGCGTTGTGGGCGAGAGATTCAGCCCGCGTAAGTCCAGAGCGCCATCCGGAGAACTGACGGCATAGCTGCCATTCTCCGTATAATTCTCGTCCGTCAGGATGAGGTGCAACGTATCTCCCACGCCTCGGAATCGAATGGAATCGACCGCCGCATGGATCGTTTGGAACCGCTGGCCAACTCCGACATAGATGTTACCCCGTAGCTGTGGGATAATCGAGAACTCCGAGCAGGCCGTGTCATTCGTGTGATCGCCATCGCCCAGATAGTTCGCAATCGCACAGATCGTATAGCAGCCGGGTGGCAGCGCGGAAATGTGATAGCCGCCATTATCCGCCGGGAAGTACATGCGTACTTGGTTCTGGTCAATATTCAGTTCTGGCATCGTGGTATCGGCCTTATAGACCAGTGCGCCATCGGTGCAGCGATGAATTTGTACTTCGACCGGTATGTCGAACAAATCCGAAACGCCCATGGACTGGAACAGCGCCGCTGGTTTCCAGGACGTTTTCTCCGGCATCTCCTGGTCCGGTTGAGGATTGACGATAGCAATCGCCGCCGCGTCGTAGGTCGGACGCACGAGCACCGGGCCGCACGTCGTATCGTCGGCGCGCAACTGGTCGTTGGCCATAATCGAGATACCGCAGATCTGATGGGTTCCGACGACCGCGGGAGTCCATTGCAACGGGAAGGTCGTATCGTAATACGGTCCTTTGCCGGGTCCGCGGCCGCTCTGCGAGAAGTCGGACGTCCCGTCCGAGTTACCGCCGAAGGCGCCGGCCGGCCAGTTCGGAATGATAAGGGTATCGCGATAGACCACCGCTCCGGAAGGATCACGGACGACCGCTGTGACGGGTACGTCGGTCTGATTATTCGTGCCCAGGTTTCTAAATCGCACATCGATCGGCGTTGCAATCGCGACCGGAGTTCGGTCGGCCGAACTGGTACCCACCGAAGGGCTTAAGATGGCCACCGCCTTGATGTCGTTCGGTGGCGAGCAAATCCACTCGTCCGTCACCGTGTTGTTCGACGGGTCCTGATCGGCCGTCGGCTGCAGGTTATAAACGATCGCCGTGTCTTCATAAATATTATACGCCAGCCAGAGATGGCCGTTAATCGTCGTATCGTGCGGCGTGTACTGCGGGAACTGGACCTGCTGCGAGGTAAACGGCTGCGCCGCGTTCGTCACGGTTACCGTCTGGTTATAGACCACCGGACCGTTCAGAATCGTCATCGTCAGGTTTACCTGCAGCGTTGTTGGTATGGACGTTCCCTGGTTGGTGATAGTCACCGTCGGGGTGAAGGCCACGCCCTTGCTATACGGCTCTTCGTTCATCGGCGTATCGATCACATCGGCCGAGAAATCATACGGCCACGGCAGGCTCATGCTGTAGCTGGACTGCGGCAGCATCGGCTCCAATGCGTTGTTTTCCGCCGTTTGGTAATTGCTATAATTTTGGCAATAGGAGACGATGGGCTGCGCGCTTTGGTCCCTGCCGTTATTGTTCCAGCCGATGGTCAGGAAGTTTCCGCCAGTTGTCTTCAGCCCGGTGTAGCCGACGCTTTGATCAGAAAGGCCACCACCATAATCATAATAGTAGCCCCAGCTCTGGCTGAAGTTACCGGTTTGAGGGCCATAATTGAATTGGAAATGCGAAATGCCCTTTTCATAGATTACCGTCTGCCATTCACCCTTGAGGCTCTCTCCGGAGGGGCTATCGAAGTAAGCGGCTACATTCTTGGCCTGAATGATAAGCTCGCGCGAGGGAGCGGAACCGAGTTGGGTCCACACAATCGTTGGCGTCGCCGCCATGTAGTAGCTGTAGTAGCCGTCCTCGAACCCCTGGAACGGGGCCAACTGGTAATTGAGGTAGTATGTATAGCTATTCGGGTATCCGAACTCGTTGTTCCAAAATTCGCCCGGCGCACCCGGTGACCCGTAACCGTAATACCAAAAGCTAACTCCATAATCGTAGCCAGCGCTACCCCAGTTGCCCTGGCTGAAGGACACACCGCCGTATTCGTTGACACGGAACACGCTGTTGGTGGTAAGCTGCTGGTCCATGAACGTGAAGTTGAATGGCACGTTCTGTGGCGCGGAGAGCCACTCGCCGAACCAGTTGGTCGCGCCGAGATCGGTGCCCGAAATCTCCTGGAAGTTCGAGCCGGAGCCCAAGCCCTGTGGATCGCGCGTGTCGATTTTGCGCACGACGAATTTGTTGATGGTGTACGATTGCGCTTGTGCCACCACGGAAGAGATTGCCCCAAGCACGATGAGTACGGCCATGAACGCGTAGAATCGTTTCATAACTGTATAAGAATGAGTGAATTGATTTCTGCAAAAGACCGCACCTCAAGGCAGGAGCGCACCCCACGGACCGTTGAGGTTCACGCGGCGCATTCTGACCGAGAAATGAGAGTTATCCTGCAAAGTTGAACACTGGTCAAGGACACCCAAAGGACATCCTTGTACCGAACTGACACACGAGAACCCACGAAAGTTACAAGGGGTTCATATTTTTTTCGATGGGCTCCCAAGTGACGAAAATGAAGCAAGGGACGAAAAAAGAGCTCCACAGTGTTTCTAACGCCAATGGCAAACTCTCACTGGACGAAAAAGCGCGCGGGCGCGGTGCGCGCGCCGCGTGGAACCACGCTCACCTGCAAAGGCTGGCCGCAGGAAGGAGCTCTGCGAATGCTGATGAATAATCTGGATCCGGACGTAGCCGAACGACCCGAAGAGCTAATCGTCTATGGCGGCTCCGGAAAAGCGGCGAGAAACTGGGAATGTTACGATGCCATCGTCCGTGAACTGAAATCGCTGGAAAGCGATGAAACGCTGCTGGTCCAGTCCGGCAAACCGATCGGTGTGCTGAAGACATATCCGGATGCGCCGCGCGTGGTGATCAGCAATGCGCAACTCGTGCCCCATTGGGCTACGTGGGATGAATTCCGCCGGCTGGAAGCGCTCGGCCTCACGATGTACGGCCAGATGACCGCGGGCAGTTGGATTTATATCGGCAGCCAGGGAATCGTGCAAGGGACATTCGAAACGTTCATGGCATGCGCGAAAAAGCATTTCTCCTCTCCCACGAAGCAACCTCACATGAGAATTGAAACCACCCCCCCGCCCCCTCCTATTCCGCTTCGCTCCGTAGGAGGGGGAGTTGTTTCAGGAGGGGGAGTTTCCCTCGCAAGTAAAATAGTTCTGACGGCCGGATTGGGTGGGATGGGTGGCGCGCAACCGCTTGCTGCGACCATGGCCGGTGCGGCATTTCTTGGCGTCGAGATAGACAAGGCCCGGATTCAAAAGCGGCTCGATACCGGGTACTGCGACCGGATGACGAACAATCTCGATGAGGCGCTGGAACTGGTAACGAAGGCGAGAGCAACGGGCAAAGCTATTTCCGTGGGTCTCATCGGGAACGCTGCCGAAGTCCATCCGGAACTCGTGCGGCGCGGTTTTACACCCGATGTGGTGACCGATCAGACCAGCGCCCACGATGTTCTGAACGGATATTACCCGGCAGGATTTTCGAAAGAAGAAGCCGATAAACTCCGCGCCGCGGATCCGGAACGATACATGCGGGAGGCGCGGAAGTCCATTGTCGTGCATGTGGAGGCGATGCTCGCAATGCAGCGGCGCGGCGCGATTGCCTTCGATTATGGCAACAATATTCGCGGGGAAGCACAAGCGAATGGCCTCACGAACGCGTTCGATATTCCGGGATTCGTTCCGGAATACATTCGCCCGCTCTTTTGTGAGGGGAAAGGGCCGTTCCGGTGGGCCGCGCTTTCCGGCGATCCCGAAGATATTTTGACGACCGATCGGGAACTACTAAAACTATTTCCCGATGACGCGACGCTTCACCGGTGGATTCCACTGGCGCAACAGCACATCCATTTTCAGGGGTTGCCGGCCCGGATTTGCTGGCTCGGTATGGGAGCGCGCGCTAAAGCAGGACTGCTTTTCAACCAATTGGTGCGCGAGGGGAAAGTGAACGCGCCCATTGTGATTGGGCGCGATCATTTGGATACCGGCAGTGTCGCCAGCCCCTACCGGGAAACCGAAGGAATGAAAGATGGCAGCGATGCCATCGCGGACTGGCCTGTGCTTAATTTTGCAATGAATGCTATTGGTGGCGCGACGTGGGTTTCGTTCCATCATGGCGGCGGCGTAGGAATTGGCAATTCCATCCACGCCGGCATGGTGATCGTCTGCGATGGCACCCGCGAAGCCGACCGGCGGATCGAACGCGTGTTGAATTACGATCCGGCCCTGGGGCTCCTGCGCCACGCGGACGCGGGATATGAAACCGCAAAAGCAGAAGCACAAAAGAATAAATTAAATATACCGTTGGAACATTGATGGATGAAACAACCGGTTTAGGCGAACGGCGGGCACGGACGATCGTGACGTTCGTGCTGCTTGCCGAAACGCTGTGGGTCTTTTTTAGCGAGCACCTTCCCCTCGATGCGGGCTTGTGGGCGCTGCAGGCAGAACTCGTCCACCTTCACATGGCCGGACACACCCAGGATTCCTGGCGGCTGATTCCATTCCCGGCTTCGAACATTGGCGCGCCGTTCTTCGCCGGAATTCTCGCAGGGTTCCTTCCGGGCGAAGTCGTGCTGCGGCTCCTGCTCACGGTCGGTGCTATTTTTCTTCGCGGCCTCGGGATGCTCGCGCTCTTCCGCGTACTTCGCGTCCGCGACGCGGCCATCTATTTTTTAATTCCCGTCCTTGCGATGACGGGCCTCTGGTTCAGCGGAGCGCTTCCCTATCTGATGGGCGAAACCCTGGCGCTGTGGGTGCTGGTGTATTTCCTCTCGCAGGACCATCCCCGTTCCGGAGCATATTGGACGATCACGGTGGGTCTCATTCTGGTTTCGTTCCTAAGCGGCCTCGCATTTCTGTTCGCAGCCATCGTCGTCATACTGATCATGCTCGAACAGCGGCGCAGCGTGCACCTCTCGCAGGGGTGGTTGAACGAGCCGCGGACCGTTCTCAGCCTGTTGGGATTCGGCGCGTTGCTATTGGTGCTGGGGCTGGTTGCCGGAGAACCAATCTTTCGGTTATCGGCTACTCACCTGCTCCCGAATGGATATTCCCGCCTGCTTTTTCTCCTGACTCCAGCGCCCGATGTGCTCGAAGCGACGTTCCGCTATGGAAATATTCTTCACGCGCTGCTCGAACTGCTTTTTATCGTGGTGGTGCTCTCGTGTTTTGCTCGCGCGTATTTATTAGCCATTGAAGAAGTGACCTGGCAATCGCGCGCGGTACGGAGCGCTGGGTATGTCTTGCTGCTTCTGGCCATCCTCGGACCTATTATTTCGCGCATCGGTATGGAAACTTCGACCGGCGTTATCTTTGCAATAACGTTCATACTCGCCGGTGCGTATTCTCGTGGCCCGGCGGTGCGCCGAACGCCGATCGACCGTCTTATTTATACGCTGACGGTTATCACCGCGATTGCAAGTATTGCGATCAATGCTTTTTCCATTGCGCAGGGCAGCGCGGCCGCAACCAGCGTGATGCATTCCGTGGGGCTGATGGCGAGTGAAGAGCCGCAGACCGTTGCACAAAACGAGCACGTGCCCGCCATTCGTATCCACTTCGCGATGGATTCCACGCTTGCGGCGCGGGCGGGCTATGTGGGCGCGTTCTCTTATACCTCCACCGTTCCCCTTTATCTCTTTTCGGAACACGAATTGCTGGCCAATCCGGCGGCCTTTCAACCGCCGGGCGGAATGGTGCGAAGAAAACGTTCCCCGGGGTTGAATTTGGAAGGAATAAGTCCTGTAATTCCGCTCCAGCTTGGTTCGGAGGATAATTATGTGGACTCGACTGTACGGGTACTGGCGGCCCTGCCCAGGGACACCCATAGTTCCAATGCCTTCGGCCCGTACGATGTATCGCTCCAGGAAGATGCGGGAATTAATGTGGACAAGGGCGAAGCAAACTATCGCATGGCAATCGGCAAATTACGGGCCGGACATCCGTTGGAAATGGCGGTAAGATAATTACGAATGACGAATTCAAATTACGAATTTTGAAGGATAGACGGATTCCTCTTCCTTAAAGAAGGGCTGGTCGAGGGATGGACTTTTCCGTCACCGGTGACTACCCCCCCAACCCCTCCTTCTTTAGCAAGGGCTTTGCTGTACTTCATAACAGCAGGGATCTAATGCAAAAATCTGCTCAGCGAAATCAGAATAATCAGTGTAATCCAGGTCTATGACACTTTTCGAAAAAATTGCGAACCACGAAATCCCGGCGAAGATCGTGCATGAGGACGATGATCTCGTCGCGTTCCACGACATCAATCCGCAGGCACCGCACCATATCATTATCATTCCGAGGCGCCCGATTGCTTCGATAAACGAAGTCGAACCGAACGATGCCGAACTCATCGGCAAGATGGTTATACTTGCCAAAGAGTTGGCGCAGCGTTTGGGAGTGAGCGATTCGGGCTACCGGCTCGTCTTTAATTGCGGCGCGCAGGGTGGCCAGACGGTCGAACACGTACACTTGCACCTCATCGGTGGGCGGCAACTGCACTGGCCGCCGGGATAACAACACTCTCACAACACGCAGGCAGGACACACAATGAGAACGTTTGAAGGAAATACGGGATCCATCCAATTAGGCAATCTTACGGTTCACCGCATCGGGCTTGGAACGAATCGCATTACCGATACGGATGCAGCGGCGTCGCTGCTTCGGCGCGCGATCGAGTTAGGCGTTAATTTCATCGACACGGCGGACGTGTATCAGCACGGCCAGAGCGAGAGCACGATTGCCAAAACGCTCGCGCCGTATCGAGCGGGATTGGTGATAGCGACCAAAGGCGGGATGTCCTGGCAGGATTCGAGCGCGGTGAACGATCCCAACTATCTCCACGATGCGCTGGACGCGAGCATGAAGCGCCTCAAGCTAAACTGCATCGACTTATACCAACTGCACCGGACCGATCCAAAAATCCCTATCGAAGCGACTGCTCAGGTTTTGAAGGAAATGCTGGACCGTGGGAAGGTGCGTCACCTTGGCCTTTCGGAAGTGACGGTCGAACAAATTGAACGCTATCGCTCCATTGTAGAGATTACTTCCGTTCAGAACCAATATAATCTCCTGGAGCGAAAGCACGAAGCAGTGCTCGATTACTGTGAGGCAAATGGAATCGCGTTTATTCCGTGGTATCCCCTCGCCAAAGCGAAATTAACGCACGAGACCCTTACGCGCATCGCAGGCGCACACAATGCAAGCGCCAGCCAAATTGCGATAGCGTGGCTCTTGGCGCGCTCGCCCGCCATGCTGCCGATACCGGGAACGTTATCGGTCAGGCATCTGGAAGAGAATATTGCTGCGATTACGATTTCGCTTTCGGGCGAAGAATTCGAGGAATTGAGCGCAATCGCTATTGCTCCGCAAGCACTGGCTTGATAATCCCTTCGACGACGTCCTTCTTGCGAATTCCGACATAGCTGGTACGGATAATCCCCTTCCGATCGATGATGAACGTAACAGGAATGGAGGCCATATCGCCATAGGCAGCCGTCACTTTCGAATCCGGCAGCAAAATGGGATAATCCACGGTATGCTTAGCCACCCAGGGTTTTACTCGCGAAAGCCCTTCGTCATCCAAGGCAATACCCAGCACTTGTAGGCCCTGTGGCCCATACTCGGTTTGAAGCTCGGAATACTCCGGCACCTCCTTAATGCACGGCGGACACCACGTGGCCCAGAAATTAAGCATCACTACCTTACCGCGATAATCGGAGAGGCGGTGGGTCACGCCATTAATGTCCTGCAGGGTGAAGTCCGGGGCCGGCTTGCCGTTCTGCACCGGAGCGGCAGCCTCCAATGCGTGGTTGAGCAGGCCATTCGATTCCGCCGTTTCATACATGGCGATAATGCCCGCCACTACGAGTCCGGCCAAAATCGGAACGAAAAGTTTTATGTTGTGAGATTTCATGGCAATAAAGTGCAATAGTCCAGAGTGTATTGAGACGGTATTTATCAAGAGAAGGTTTCCGCCCCCAAAGAGGATAGCTTATATTTTTGTCTTTCTGACAACTCTTTTGGCAACCCAAATGGGATGAGAAGTGTTCGGCGAGGGTTATTTTTTCCAATCGGATTTTTCCACGCAATTTTTCTGACCTATGCCTCGCACGTTCCACAGTTTGCTGCTAACCGGTCTTTTTGCTATCACGCTAAGCGCCTGCGCAACCACGCAGATGCCCTATCATGGCTTTTCGAGTCAGGCGGCACTCGATCAATCGGATGCGAAAGTAACCCAGGAATCCGCGATGAGTGGCCCGCTCGATCCGCTGAATCTTGCACAGGACGACCAGGAATACACCCACGAAGGCAATGCCTATGACCGCACGGAAGAAGGGTATTACGAATGGGGCCAGCGCCTGTATGGCATGGGATACCGTGATGTGTATTACGTTGCCGACCTTGCTCCGAAGGCGTTCGGCCACGAGATTATCGATACCTACGAACACGATATCGAACAAGGCTTCAATGACGCGGCCAAAGCCGCGGCCAGGCATTGAGGATTCTTCGGCTTCGGTTGTTCTCATCCACTTTCCACAACGGGACCCTTGTGGCAAACGGTTACAAGAGTATTCGTTGTCATCCGAATTCCACCACTCGGAACTTCATAACATATTTTACGCTACCCGTAACCTGCACCCATGTTAGCAGATCTTGAAACGCCGCGCGCTGCTACTCCTCGCAGCGCAGAAGAGGCTTTGAAGGAGATCCTTGCTCGTTCCAAACAAAGTTCCGGAATCGATGCATGCGTCCAGCTAACCAATGCGGCGGACGGGAAATCGGAATTCGCACTTACGGCGGCCGGCGAAGCCCTGGACCGTACATACCAAAGCGCTTCCCGGTTGGCCGATGAAAAAGGCATGGACGACCGGGATGTCCATGCCTTGTTGCACGAAGTGGAGTCCACGTGGCCCTCGCATCCCGGCATCGTGGAAAATGCGATTAACGACGCCATTGAATCCGGGGCTACAGAGCATGCCGTCGAACTATGTGAGCGTGCCCTCGCGGACTGGGCTGCCACAATCGTTCCAGCTCGCATAAAAGCGATAAGCCAGCTTTCGGTAACCAACGAAGCCGGCAAGCTTTTTATCCAACTGCTCGCCAATTACGAATTTGCACTCGAACGGGCGGACCGGCTGGAAGAAGCGCTTGGGGTTGCAAAGCTTTCCCGCGCGCTCGATCCCGCCGATCCCGAGCATGTATTAAGTTCCATTATTAGTCTGGAGGTCCGGACCGGGAACCCGATGGCCGCGCTTCGGGCGCTGGAATCCATGGCGGATTCTCTGGCTCCGTATGTACTCTATGGACGCGCGCTGGCCTACTTCGCGCTTGGCCAGATGGAAAACGCTCAGGCGGCAATCCAGACGGCGCTACGCCACTGGCCGGCCGTCGCGCAGGGATTGACCCGTGAGTGGAAAGGCGGCACGCCTATGCCCAAGCCGGGCGAGCAGGTGAGCGAGCTGCAAGTCCTCTATGGATACTACGAAGTATTTGGCGCGGCCTGGAAATCAGTTGCCGGCGCAATCGAGTGGCTTCGCGAAGCATTACGTACGGCTCCGAAAGCCGGCGCACGGCGCGAGCGGTATATCGGCTTGACGCGTAGCGGCCAGGCAGCCAACGAACCGGAAACCGCCGAGGCAGTTAAAAAGGCACAGGATGAGCTTATCCGCAAAGCCCAGGTCGTGGGTGAGGACGAGTTCGTCCGCTTCCTCGAAGTGGAACCTGATGTGTATGTGTATGACCTCACGGAACGTGGCAAAGCCCTGGAAGAAGAGCACTCGAACCTCTACCGGACAGACATGAAACTTGCCGCGCGCATTTCCGCCATCGAAGCGCTGCTCGAAACCTGGCCGGGCCATGCCAATGCCGCGATTGCGCTTGCCCGGTTCCATGCGCAGAAAGAGCATTTCGACACGGCCATCGAGCTGTTGGAACCCGTTATTTTCAATCTCCAACAATTCTGGCCGGATGACCTGGTAGGTTCCGGAACGATTCCTTCGGATTGGCCGGGTAATAAGCCGCTCCTCAGCGCCTATGCCTTTATGATTGTCGATCTCGCCGAGTCCGGAGATACCCTGAGCGCCAAGGCATACGCCGATGACTATCTACTCTTGAATCCGATGGACAATCTTGGCGTGCGGCAAAAGGCAATCGAACTTAGCCTATCCGATAGCGAATATCCGAAGGCCCTCCAACTTATCAATGCAGCAGCGGACCAGATTTCCGCGTATAATCTTTTCGCGAGAGCGTTACTCGGCTACGTCCTCAAAGCCAACGATGCCGAAGCGGCACTGAAGACCGCCGTCGAAAGCCGCCCGCTCGTCTGGCGCGAACTGGCAAGCGATAAGCACCGGATGCCGCATCATTATAATCCTTCGTGGGTCCGGTATTTTTCACCGGAAGAAGCATACAATTATAATGAGGTCTGGTCCGGACTGTGGCTCCGCAAACACGGTGCGCTCTTGTGGCTCAAGAAAGAGGGCCGGAAATACGTTCGCTGAGTCTCTTCCATCCGGACCTCAGTTCTATCCGATTGGAACGTTTTCAGGCTACCGCCGCCGCTCTACTACCGTATTCGCGAGTCCACTGAATTACTCCCCCTGCTATAGAAGGAGGGGGCCGGGGGGTGGGTTTCAGTTTACCCTTATTCTTCCGTCTCTTCGACGGTTTCGGTCATCGTCTCTTGCGGTGCGGCCTGCGAAGCGCCGGGTTGTTGCGCGCTGATAATACCCGCTTTGAGCGGACTCATAAAGACGACATGGCCGCAGCCATTGCAGGTCATCGCGAGCACCGGCTTGACGGACATCTGCTGTTGCGGGGTGTTACCCATAAATTCGCGCAGTTCAAAAATGGAGTCCTCTACCTGCCAACTGCCATTACCACACACGGAGCATGGTTGGCGTAAAAAGTTTTGAAGATGGGCTTGAAATCGCGCGCGGCCTTCGTTGTTGAGTTGCATGGGTGTTTGAAATAAAAATGGTATTCTTAGGAATGGGTTGAGGGACATTTACCATGCCGCAATAGTTTCCTTACTATGGCTGGAAAACACTTTAGTATCGACGAGCGCGTCCGGTGGTCCGATGTGGACCATGCCGGGATTATCTATTTCGGGAGCTACATCCGCTTTTTCGAGATCGCCGAGACCGAGCTCTACCGCGATGCCGGGCTGCCATACGGTACCGGCTTCGACGAGATGGATATTTACCTCGTCCGCGCCCAATTCCATTGCGATTTCAAGGCCCCGGCATTTCTGGACGATCTTTTGACCACCGAGATTTGGGTCGCCCGGCTGGGAACGAGCTCGATTGACCTGCATTTCGAAATCATTCGCAAACTTTCCGAAAAAGGTAAACCAGGCGAAGTGCTCGTCACCGGGCATTGCGTGCTCGTCACCGTGCGGCGCGCCACGCTACGCCCCTGCCAAATTCCCGACCGGCTGCGGCGCGGGTTGGAGCAATATCACATTGCCGCCGAGTGATAGCCCGCGGCGCACCGCCATCGTCCGGTACGCCGAATGCGCTTAATGTTGCACCACGAGTTTGGCGGGCAGCCAATTGCCGCCTACGGTGTTCACTTCGTAGATCCCGTCCGGAATGCCGCGAATATCTATCCGAACGTTGGTGGCATTCGCGCCGATCGGGCCGCGCAGAAGTGCTTTGCCCGAAAGGTCGAATAGCCGGTAGCCGCTGGACTTGAGGTACGGGGGGAACGACAACGTCACGAAAGAAGAGCCCGGATTCGGATAGAGGTGAAACGGACTAAAATGCTCTGCCTCCGCCACGCTGTTCGTTGGGCCCACTGGCTTCACGCTACGAAAGAGGCCCATGTTCCACGTTCCCGCGTAGGCGTAGCCGTTTACGTACCAGATATTGGTAACAATGGCTGTATCCGGAAATCCTTGCCGGCGCAGGCCCTTGGTGATATTCTGCCAGCTTTGTACGGCGGGAACGTACTCCCACGTTTGCGTAAAGCCTGAATTAAGGTTCGAATCGACGGCAAAGAGGAGACCCGTGGGCGATGCGGTCATGCTGATTACCGGATTATTCGAGGGGGCCGGGAACGCCTGCCATGTGTTCGCCCCATCGCTGGTTTGGAAAAGCTTCCCGTCGCTCATCGCTATGTAAAGCATAAGTTGTCCGCTATCGGGCCGGATGCTAAATACAGCAGATCTGTCGTAGGCAAGGATAGGCCAGGTTTGGCCATCATCCATGGAAAAATAAATATTCGGAGCAGCACTCAGGACCGCCGCGTGCTGGTACGATATCATGTCCAACGGCGAACAGGCCGCACCGGCGGTGGAAAGCGAGTCCCATGTAGTGCCATAATCGGTTGATCGGAGGCTGTTGCCAGCATAAAGTGTTCCCGATGGATCCACGTGGAGAAATGGAGTACTCACCCTCAGTTTGTGCCATGTCTTTCCCCAGTCATCCGTACGGTATACTGAATCGAGGATAACGTATAGATGGCCTCTGTCATCGGGCCCAAAAAAAATAAGGGAACTTGTTGTTGACCGGGGTCGTGCCGCCCGACCAATTGACCTCGCCATTGAACGAACAGAAGAGGTGCAGGTTGGTATCACCCCAGGGGTAAACAGGGCTTTGTTGAAACACGTAGAGTACCTCTGAATCACCTCTTTGTATGATACCGCCATACCAGTTGGAACCGGTATCGTTGAGGTCAAAACCTCTCGCCAATGCTTTCCGAAATCCGTACTGCGAAAGCGGTTCCCGTGAACAGACCAAAGATACAGCATATCGGCTATACTGGAAAGTGATTGCGCTACTTCTGGCAGGTGCTCCGTATCGATCGTTTTGAATGTGTCGGCGGTGGTATATAAACGATTCGAGTCGTCGATCAGCGCCACCCGGGTTTCTGTTTCGAGCAAGTCTTTAATTGGCCGAGCAACATAGCTAAATTTTGGCGGATGCGTTCCAAACGTTCCGACGACGCGCCAATGATGCCCGGAATCTGGGGTAAAAAACAGCGTATCCTCATAGCTTACATAATCAGACACCGGTGACCTGTAGCTTGCGGGGACCGGCATGGAAACGTATGTCCGTTGCTGTAAATCAGGCTTATTCTCGGAGCTCCCGGCGGCCCCGCAAGCGGTTCCCAAAACGGAGCCGCTCCCTGGGCGAAGTCAGAAACGTTTATGGAAAGAAAAAAATGAAAACAGCGGTTTTCAAAGCGTTCCTCCTTTCAGGTAGGCAGGAAAAATTCGTCGGCACCACCAGCCCGCAGCAACGGGGTCCTCGGTTAACAATGGCTATCGCCGTGGCAAAAAGCAGAATGGCCATAAATCGGATTTTCAAATATACAACAATATTTTTGGGCCATGCACAAAAAGCACGAATCACTGAAACGAATGTCCCTGTTTTTGGATTAAGCGCACTATGCTCGTACCAATCGACACCCTCCCCGACCATTCACAACTATGGATTTTCCCGGCCAGCCGCGCGCTAACGGAGGCGGAAGCCTCGGAGCTTCGCCGGACCATTGACACGTACCTCACAAGCTGGGAAGTACATCACGTACCGGCGGAGGCCGCGCAGGAATTGCGTTATAACCAATTCCTCATCATCGCGGCGAACCCAGATGTGACCGCACCCAGCGGATGCTCCATTGACGATATGACGCGCGCAATAAAATCGCTCAGCGCAAAATTCGGGGTTGATTTCTTCGGCGCGATGAAAGTATTTTATCGTGCTGATGGAGAAGTTCGGATGGCCTCCCGCTCGGAGTTCAAATCGCTTGCAAGTCAGGGCATCGTGGACGCAGAGACCCTGGTCTTCGATAACTCGATCACCACGCTTGGCGCACTTCGGTCTGGCCAGTGGGAACTGCCGGTGGCTGCCTCCTGGCACGCCACGATGCTGCCGGAAGCGGCTGCCGTGCAATAAGCGAAACTCGTCTGTGCGTTATGCGGCAGGATGCGAGTGGCTTGGGAGATGCTTTGCCAGATGAGTATGATGCTTCGTGCCTACGTGCCACATCTCGATGAGTAACGTTCTCGCGAGTTTTCGCTGTTCGGGCAATAGTATTTCGCGCAGCCTTCGGTGATACTCGCGACGTCGCACTCTTTGGTTCCGGCGCAGTCTTCGTAGTTCAAATATGGATTCCGAAATCGGTCGAGTGTTAATGACTTCCCTTTCCCGTTCGTAGGCCAGCATGAGTTGAAGCACTTTGGCTGCCTGGTCGTCGGAGAGTGCAAGCGTGCTCTTCCACACTTCCGTCATTTGAGATGCCCGCACCGTCGGTGGAATGAGGATTGGGCGCGCCATGAAACTGGCGACGGTAAAAATGACGAGTAGCGCGATCGTTATTGAAATGAATATTTCGATCATACAGTACCTCTTCGTATCGTAGCAACAGAACCCAAGCCAGTGTGGAAATTTGAGCAAACTCGCGGAAAAGCATCGCGCGAATCGAGTAAATTTCTCTAACAGTGTAAAAAATTGTTCCTGTTCAGGCCCGGAAGGAGCAGGGAACGCTACACGTCGAATACGCTGCCTACTTCCACGCAACATTCCGGAATCTGCGCAGAGCAGATGCGGCCCGTTTGCTTATTCGACTCAACTGGGACAAAGGCGTTCGCGGAATTCTGGAAACAGTCGATGGAACGCTCCATGGGATCGACAATCCAATACTCTCGCACTCCAATACGCTCATAAACCGACTTTTTTTGTCGAAGGTCATAATAGGCATTAGAAGGCGACAAGATTTCGATCACAAAATCCGGAGCGCCGTGAACGCCATCCATTTTGAAAATTCCAAGATTGTTCCTTCGAACAAAGAGGAGGTCGGGTTGGTAAACATCGTGTTCCGTAGCAAAAACATTCACCGGCGAAGGAAGGATTTTGCCTAATCTTCGTTGCCGCACAATAGGCCCTATGGTTTCGATAAGGTGGGTTAAAATGTCCTGGTGGAACGTGGAAGGAGTGGGAACCATAATAATTTCACCTCCAATAAGTTCGTACTGCTCGCCATCGTCGGGCAGGGCAGCGTAATCCGCGACGGTCTTGAGTTCGGATTGGAGTACCAGCATATTTCTACAAACCGCTGAAGTTTCGTTCTTCGCGGTGAAATGCTTGACGCTGCTCACCGTGTTAGGTAGAAATACCTTATAGCAGATATGGAAATTGACCAAGTTTACAAAACCGCGTACGATGCGTTTTCCCGTGCGCTGGACCAGAAATTGACCACGCCGGAAACGGACGTCTCCATTGCACCGAAGTTCTACCACGGCACGATGGTGCTGCAGCCGAAAGACCCTTCCCTTCAGGCCAAAGAAGTGGACCTGGAAGTCTTTTTCAAGAAGATTATTTCGGTTCGGAATAATCTTCGGGTGCTGGAACAGAAGATCAATAGCAGCAACCTCGAGGCGGGAGAGAAATTAGAGATGGAAGGGTATATCACCCGCTGCTATGGAAGCCTGACTACCTTCAATGTGCTCTTCCAGAATGCGGAAGACCGCTTTGTGGGATCTTCGAAGGATGCCTAAGGCGGGTCCCCTGCCCAAAAACTTTTTCGAGCAACCCTCCGAATAATTTCATATATTCGTGGAGGATTTATTAACTCTTAAGGTGAATTATGACACGTAAACTAAACCTCAGCGTTCTACTTCTTCTGACAATTACTGTTCCGCTCTTAGCGCAGGCCCCGAGGACCATATCGTATCAGGGCTATCTCACCGCCAAATCTGGCACAGCGGTTCCGGATGGGCAGCATATACTCATCCTTTCACTCTATGGCACACGGACCGGGGCGACGGTACTTTACAGCGAACTGGACACCGTCACCACCACCAACGGCTACTTCAATACCTACCTGGATTCAATCCCAGCCAGCATCACCTTCAATTCGCCAATCTATTTAGGCGTCTCGGTGGACGGCGGTACGGAACTAAGCCCCCGCTCACTGCTGACCGGCGCGCCCTACGCGTTGAACGCCCCACCACCGGCTGCGCAGGCAATAACGCAAATTACGTCCAGTGACAAATCGGTGAAGATCACGAATCCAACCGGCCCGGCAGCCGACCTTTCGGTGAAATTCCCGACTGTGACCTGGAACACGATCAGCGGAATTCCTTCCACGTTCCCTCCCGGGGGCCAGGCTGGCGGCGATTTAACGGGAAGTTATCCTTCGCCCATACTTGCAAATACTTCCGTCACAGCCGGGAATTACACGAATGCGAGTATCACCGTGGATTCCAAAGGCCGCATCACGGCCGCGTCGAGTGGAACGACTGGCCTTACATTGCCATATAATGGGGTAACCGCTTCCCAGATCGCGTTCCAGGTGCAAAGCACGAACGCGATCGCAGCCATTGCGGTCAAAGGAATCACGAACACCGCCGATGCGTACCCCATCGTCTTAAGTGCCGGCGTGTATGGAACGAATACCAGTGGTGCGCCCGGAACGGCTGCGTTTGGTGTTGCCGGAAGCGTCACCTCCCCCTATGTTAATTCGGCCGGTGTGTATGGATATTCTGGCTCTCCTGCCACAGCATCCGGAGTGCTTGGCTATGGCCATTACGGGGTAACCGGTGTGGCCGCGGCCGGAACAGGCATGGTCGGAGTGTACGGGAACTCCAGTGGTAATCCCGGCGCGTATGGCGTGTATTCGAATGGGGACCTCTATGTGGCCGGCAACTTCACTGCAACCGGCATCAAAGCGGCGACGGTCCGAATTGGACCGAAGTGGCGTGAGCTTTATTGCGAAGAATCGCCCGAAGTATGGTTCAGCGATTATGGCTCGGGAACGCTGGTAAATGGCCGGGCGCATATCGATCTGGACCCCCTGTTTCTTCAGGCGGTAACGATAGATGCCGCAAACCCCATGCACGTGTTCGTACAAATGAACACCGAGAATAACGGAGTGTATGTGGTGAAGGGAACGACCGGCTTCGAGGTGATCGAAAATGGGAACGGAAAATCGAGCGGTCCCTTCGATTATCGCATCGTCGCCAAGCGAAAAGGGTACGAAACCGTACGAATGGAACAGACCGCAGGGCCACTTCCCATTTTATCTTCTTCTAAATAGGGTCGCATCTAATTCACAATCACTTCGCGAAACCACTATGAACTTCTCTCGCCCCATCTTTATCACATTTGTCCTCGCGGTAACGGTTTCCACCGCCTTCGCGCAAAACAGCGTCGGGCCGCTTATGCTGGACCCGGCGTTTGCGCAGGGGGGGAAGTCGGAAGTGGATTTTGGGGCCGATAGTGCACACGCAACCTGCTACGTGGCATATAAGCCCCTTCCAAGGCAACTAAATCGGATTTTGATTGCTGGGGATGTATTTTCAGGCAGCGAAGTCCATTCGGGCTTCGCCGAGTATGACTCGATGGGAGTTCCTGAACAAGGCTTTGGAACAAATGGCGTAGCGAATTTGCGATGGAACGGTATTGATCACGTCACCGGGATCGAATTAATGCCCGATTCCAGCATCCTTGCGGTAGGTTCGGACGTAACAGGTCCTGAAGCCAACGATGTTCAACCAACACTTTTCAAACTCAAACCGAGTGGTACACCAGATTCAAGTTTTGGAATCAATGGAATGCGCCGACTTGGCATATTTGGTGTCTTCACAAATGTTGATACTTTTCGTGTTGGTTCTGGTGACACATCTCTTCGATATCTTGCCACTGGGGAAGGATTCAGCATTGTGCCCCCCATAATCGAGGGCTGTTGTGCCGCTTGCCTTAAAACAAATGGCTCTCTTGATTCGTCTTTTGGGCTCGGAGGTATAGCTATTATCAACTCGTCAGGAACTCTTTCGCCTCAAGGTTTTAGAGTTAATGGTGGTGGCGTAATGTTTGCCGCACTTGAGTATCAAACTGTAATTCTTCCGATAGTTCTTTGCAAACTTCGTGCAAATGGCACTCCAGATTCTTCCTTCGGGATGGACGGTGTAATCAATACCGGCATTACATTGAGCGAAACAAAGTCGAGACAGTTTTTAGCACTTTATGATCCCGATAGCATCTCCTCCGATCCGTACCGTTCGCTTATTGTTTCGGCACCATTAAATGGGTTGCCATTTATTCTCAAATTCAAGTTGAATGGCACGCTCGATTCGAATTTTGGCATAGATGGCTATGCAACCGCCCCGATTATTGGCAACATGATCGTGCAAGGGATCAACATTTCGAACGACGGCAGCATACTTTTGAGCGGCAGCGTTGGGAATGTTTGTGCGGCGGCAAAGTTTTTCTTAAATGGAAAACTCGATACCTCCTTTGGAGTAGAAGGAGTGGCAATGCTTGACCCAGATGGTGGACTTCGCACGAATTCCCTGATCGGATTTTTACCAGCCAGCATTCATCTGCTCAATAACCCGGGAGGCGGGCAACGCTTTCTCGGAATTGGGACCTCCGTGAACGCTTCCGGCAGTGATGATTTCCTTCTCGCCCGTTACATGCCGGTAAGCGCCGGTGTTCAACCGCTTCCCGCGCAACCAGCAAATACATTAGCGGTTTATCCCAATCCTGCACGTGCCTTCGCAAATATCGAAAGCACCGCAGGAACGATAGAGCGCATTACTATTACCAATGCTTTGGGACGAAATGTGGAAGCATTTACCCAGCCGGGCCATGCCGCACAAAGTGCGTCCTATTATCTCGATGTTACGAATATTCCGTCCGGCGCATATAACTGCACGGTCCAAACGGCGCAGGGAACTTCGAGCGCGCGATTAACCGTGGTGCATTAAGAGTTCCTGCCTATTGGCAGTTGCTTGCGCCTTCGTTAATCCACTGGCCAATCCTGAGGACCTGGTTTTGTGGCAATGCCGGCTGTGGCGGCGGTGGCATACGCGTATCGGCATCGAAGCGAATGATCGCCTGGAAAATGCGGCTTCCGCGAGCGTCCCCCGGTTTCACATTTTCGCGGTTCAGGGTCCCGCTATAGGTTAGCGCATCGTAGCCGCCGCGGCCGCCGGCGTCGTGGCATCCGCTGGAGCCGCAGCTCGCCGATAGAATTGGGAGAATATCCCGCGAAAAGCACCATAGCGAGTCCGTTGCATTGCGGAGGGTAATGAAGGACTCGGAATAAACGGTACTATCCGCAAGCGAGACGGCACGAATCGTCGCCTCGATGCCATCCGAATCAATGGTTGCGGGCGGCGTGTAGAGCCCATCGCTGGTGATCGTTCCCGGCCCGTCCTCGATTTCGAATCGCACGGCGGGCACTGTTCCGATGGTATCGACCGCAAACTGCTGCGTCGCATTTGTGAGCAACGTTTCGGAACGAGGATTCACGGTAAAGGCGGTATCGACCGGGCGAAGGATCGTGACCGGGCAAAGGACATAGCGGTTCTGGTCGTCGTCCGACGTTACGCGGATATTGACGATGCTGCTTGTTGGATTGGGAAACGGCGGAGCCGTGTAGACGGCGGTCAGGCCATTGGCCACGATCGTTCCATTGTTCGTTCCGTCAATAGACCATGAGACCGTTCCTGCACTGGTATATCCCAGCACGCTTGCCGATAGCGAAAGATGTCCGTTTACGGTGACGGCTGCGGCAACGGGTGAAATATGGACTTCCGTCAGGTTCACGTCCGGATTGGTATCCACCGCATACTGGCAGCCGGAAAGGAGGTAGGAAACCTGTAGAATCGAATATGCAACAATCAGCGCGGCAACGCTCCCACGCAAACCGGTCTTGAAATCTTTGAACTTCATTCTGTTCATTGGTTAACACACATGTGGGGGTCATCAATAAAATATATGTATCTGTCCCGTCCACTGGCCGGTATGTTTTCCGGTACCATAGAATGGATTTTGATCGAAGACGCGGTACTCCGGCCGAACTTCGATGTACGGCAATGGGAAGAATTCGAATCCTGCCAGAAACGCCGAGGCATAGGCCAGCGATTGCCCGGGATAGACTTCGGTCATCCCCCAGTCGTAGCGCCATTCGGCGGCCAGCCAGGAAGTTAGTTCCAAGCTTCCGATGACGCTGAAGTTTCGCACGATGCGCTGAATCGCGTCTTTGTTGTACATCCCTTCCAGATAGAAGGTGGCCTTGTCCGCAAGGCCGATCCCAGCCCAGGCATTGATCATTTCGAAGGAACCATTGAGCAGAATGGAACCGCCGAACTCACCATTCAAACCCTGATCGAGCAACTGCGGCCAGAACATGACCCGCGCGGAAATACTCGGGTGTGTAAAGTCGAAATTATTCTTGACCGTCCCGATGGAAGGATCGATCAACGAAAGGTTATACGCATTGAATACTCCGGCATTCACCGTAAGCCACTTCATGCCTTCATAGGTAACTTCCGCGCCGATCTCGTTATAGTACGGCGGGATCAGCGCAATGCCCTGCTGGGCCGCTTCCTGATGCGCGAAGAGCGTGTGGTCGTCCTGCCGAATACTGATGCTGGGTTCGATCATTCCCACCCGGATCGAAGGCAATGTTATACCCGGCGAATACATGAGCGTTGCATCGTAATCCGTCTCGCCGGGATAGAGCCCGCTCGACGTGCCAAAGAGATCGGTTGGGCTTGTAACGGCCCGCACGTACACGCTCGCCCAGTTGATATTCGTAAACGCTGTAACGGTCGGCGAGGGAATGACCGCAAGCGAGGTGGTGAGCTGCATCGGAATGAGGAGTTCCTGATTCGTCTTCGAATATCGGACGAGCTGGAACCGCGCATCGCCGCCAGGCACCACCGTTCCATTATAGAGCATATTCGTCGGCGATACACTGGAGGTATCCGGTCCGCCCCACTGGAAGAGGCCGGTTTGGTTCATCATTTCCCAGCCGAGTTCCGTCCGAATACCGCTGCCCTGCGGGTCGAAGTGGCAGGCGGAACAGCGGGTGCCGGTCAGGAGCGAGAATCGCGGAATGGCTTCGCTCCTCGCTGCGAGGAGGAGGATGAGTGCAGCAATGGTATAAGATAGCCGTTTCAATGTTTATTGAATTTTGATTTTTGCAATCTTCGTTGAAGGATCGAACGTAACGGGATACGCCATAAGCGAAACCGTCGCCGGACCTTGAATTACCGAACCATCAAGCGCGAAAAGGGAACCATGGCAACTGCAATGTATATCGTTGTGGGTAAGTAGCGGGTCCACGGCGCAGCTTTGGTGAGTACAACGCATGGAGAAGGCATGGACCGTTCCATCGGAGGTGAGCGTGACCATCACCCCGAAGCCATCGGGCCCGAGCACATTCGGGACCTGGAACGCCGGGCTCGCCTGCGACAGTGCGGAGACGTTCGCGGAAACGGTTCCATCCGGGCCGATCGGCGTGGTCGTTTGCTCCGGCAGGAGTGGAACCGAAGTTGGCGTACACGCCTCGATGAGTGGCAGCGTAACAAACCCGAGCACTGCGCCACCCGCCACTTTAGTAAGCCCCGTCAAAAATTCTCGTCGCGTTGAATTCATGCTTTCGTTACGGACATCATCGTCCGCGATGGAAATTCAAGAGTCGCGCCATGGTGCGCGAAGGTCTGCCTTCAGAACCGAATCACTCCCAATAAGCTATTGGATGCGGTTGGAGCATACAGCATTATGATCGATCGGACTACAAAATAGATGGCAAAGAGGATCATCGCCACCCCGAAGCCCCGCGTAACGCGCCGGGCTCCTTTCGGAGAAAAGGATTTGTGCCGCCTGTGTATCACGATGGAGAAAAGCGTGAGGTAGGAACCGATCCCGAGAATGCCCGCCAGGAGAAAAAAAGCGCGGGAGGTATTCGTGAGCGTATGCACTACCCCAAGGTCCTGTAGAAATCGCGCCGCCAGCAGCCACCAGGCAATCATCATGGGATTGGTGAAGGCCAGCGAAAATCCGGTGATATACGCCAGCCGTTGATTGGCAAGCTTTCGTGCCGCAGCCACGGTTGCCGGATGCTCGGTGACCGGTACTCCTTCTATGGCTTCCTGCGGAACCCGATGTGACAGGAGCTTGCCGGTGTATTTGCTTTCGCGGAAAATCCCAATGCCAAAAATGAGCATGAGCGCCGCGTTGACGAGCCAAAAGATCGCCTGAATTTCCGGCGATTGCAAAAACGGGGCTAAGCCGTAGAGTGCGATCGCGCCGTACACCAAATCGGAGGACACGGAACCCGCCACGACCACGAGCGCGGACGCGAGAAACCCATTGAGCGAGCGCCGCGCCGCCTCGATTTGCGATGCTCCAATGGGTATCGCTGCAAGAAATCCAAGTAAATAAACGCATATAAGAAAGAGAGCGGTATCAAAAAGCGTACTCACGTTCGGGTTTTAGCGTGATCGTTATGGGAGTGGTAGTGCGCTGCCTAAAGTACGATGTGATGTATTCCGCGATTTCCGATTCCGGCAATCCATCGAAGCACCGGACCTCACTGCACGATTTCCCGAATTTATTAATGCAGGAAATATTGCGGCAGACCGCCGGCGCGGAAAACGAGCGCGACGGTGCATCCTGGTTGGCCGGTGCATGATACGGCTGCTCGGAATCGTAGCCATACATTCGCGAATCCGTCGCGCCATAGATGGCCAACACGGCGGTTTTGTTTCGCATCGGTTTGTAGTCCGCCGGCCCTTGTTTTCGGCACGCCGAAATGTGCAGAGGCCCGGTATCGCCCGATATAAACATATCGGAGGCATCAATAAGTGCGGTATAGACCTCAATCGGTACATGCGGGACAACCACGATTTTTTGCGCGAGCTTCGGCGGAAGCTCATCCATGAGCCGGCGCTCGATTCCCCGATTGGAATAGGCCTTTCCAAGCAATACGGCAGTCACCTCGTCCAGGCTGGCACTGTGCCGAAGCAAATTCACTTGCACCTCGAATGGAATTTGACCGTATTGCGAGGTGGCATCCGGATTCAGGAACAGAGCG
>JAKAIL010000018.1 GCA_021825235.1 Bacteroidota bacterium
TAGCTCCGCTGCCCGCTCTGCGCTCACCATCATCACAAGACCCGGCTTACCCGCGACCATCGCCGTATCGACAAAACCCGGCTTGATCGTGAGCACCCGCACCCCGTAGCGGCCCAGACGGTTCCGCAGCGACTCCAGATACGTCGTCAGCGCCGCTTTCGAGGACGCGTACGCAGGGTTCCCACGCCGACCCCGTTCCCCCGCTATTGAAGAAATTCCAACGATCACGCCGCTCCGGACCTGCGTAAACCGACGCGCCGCTTCATCCAGCCACGCCATCGCGCCAAGCACGTTCACCTCGATCGTCTCCCGGTCCTTACCGAACGTGTACTCGTTCTCTTCCACGTTCGGCATGACGCCCGACGCGTACACCACAAGATCCAGACCCCCAAGCTCGTGCGCGATCTCCTGGAAAAGCCCCGGCACCGATGCATAATCGCGAACGTCATGCACGAACACCGGAGCACGGCCCGGATACTGTGACGAGAGTTCCGTTAGCGCCTCTCCACGCCGGGCCACCAGCGCTACCCGGCACGGAGGAACATGCGCGCCTCCCCGCAACAGGCATTCCGCTACCGCCCGTCCGATTCCCGAAGATGCCCCGATTACCAGTACACGTTCCGTTCGATTCATTGATGACCAAAACGCCAGACATACGCGAAGCCGTTCGGAATGCAAGAGGAAAAAAACTTTCCGAACGCTTTTTGAGGGTACGGTCTAAAATATTCGTAATTTTGCGGAATCCTTCCATCAGGTCGTGTGGCTACCTCCCACCCTGAGGACGAAGTCTTTAACCATTAATCTCTTTCAGGTTATGAAATCTGTTCTTTCTGCTGTTGCATTCAGCATTCTATGCTTAGGTACTCTTCCTTCTATTCAGTCCGGTAACGTAGCTATCGCTCAGAGCCGAACACTCGGCGCGAACCAGCTCGCGCTCGATGACGGCCATGGGCATACGATCACGCTGGCTACACCTCCCGGGCTCACCTCCAATTATACCGTACTCCTTCCGACCAGTGGGTCTCTTTTGTCCGGTTCGATCCCTTCGGGAACGAGCAACGGGCAAATGCTTTATTGGAATGGTTCCGCCTGGAGTCCGACCAGCATTCTCATGGCCCTGAGCGGGGGTATAACCCTTACCGGTACCTTGAACGCGAATGGAGGAACGGGCACGAGCGGACAGATACTCGAAATTAACGGCTCTGGACTCCCGGTCTGGGCAACGGTAAGCGGTACGGGAAGCGTCACCTCCGTGGATGTTTCTGGCGGCACAACGGGCTTAACTACATCTGGCGGACCCATCCAGGCCAGTGGGACCATCACGCTTGCGGGAACGCTCACAATCCCTCATGGCGGCACTGGAGCAATAACCGCGAGTGGCGCCATCAATAATCTATTGCCCTCGCAGTCCGGCAAAAACGGCCTTGTTTTGATGTCAGACGGCATGAACGTAGGGTGGGCTTCCGTCAGTGGAACGGGGACCGTAACAAGTGTTGGCCTTTCCTCCCCATCCGAATTCAATGTCATCAATTCGCCAATAACCGGCGCGGGCGTGCTTACGCTAACGAAATCGAATGAAGCGGCAAATACCGTCTGGGCGGGTCCAACAGCGGGCAGTTCGGATGCACCGGCGTTTCGAAAGCTGGTCTCTGCCGATATACCGGACAACGCCGCGAATACTTCCGGCAATGCCGCCACCGCCACCTTCGCTACGACCGCGGAGAACGCGACAACGGCAGGGTCCGCTACGAATTTCACGGGAACACTTGCCGGGGATGTGACGGGATCGCAAGGTGCAACGGTTGTTTCAAGCGTAGGCGGGTCCTCTGCCGCAAGTGTACATAGCGCGGAGCAGGCAGCCAATAATGCCACCAACACCAATACCGCTTCCGCCATCGTAAAGCGCGATGCGTCCGGGAATTTCTCCGCAGGAACCATTACGGCTGAGCTCAATGGTAATGCGGCCACGGCTACCTCGGCAACGACGGCAGGGACAGCTACGAATTTCAGCGGAACACTGGCCGGGGATGTTACGGGATCGCAAAGCGCGACCGTTGTTTCCAGCGTGGGCGGCTCCTCTGCCGCAAGCGTACACAGCGCGGAGCAGGCGGCTAATAATGCTACCAATACCAATAGTGCTTCCGCCATCGTGAAGCGCGACGCTTCCGGGAATTTCTCCGCCGGGACCATCACGGCTAATCTTACCGGGAATGTCAGCGGGACTGCCTCGAACGTTACGGGGACCGTAGCCATCGCCAATGGTGGAACCGGCGGAATAACTGCCTCTGACGCAATAAACAACTTACTGCCGTCACAGTCGGGGAATGCGGGTAAGGTCCTGGAAACGAATGGGAGCACGGCAAGTTGGCAAACCGTTTCGGGTTCTGGCTCGGTAACCAGTGTCGGCCTTTCGGTTCCATCCGAATGGACCGTTACGAATTCGCCAATCACTTCTTCCGGAACGATCACCATCGCGAAAGCGAATGAAAGCGCAAACACCGTTTTTGCCGGTCCGTCCTCCGGAGGAGATGCGCTCCCAACTTTCCGCTCTTTGGTTTCCGCCGATATTCCGGATAATGCATCGAACACTTCCGGGAATGCTGCCACTGCCACCTTTGCAACGACCGCGGGAACTGCAACGTCGGCGGGGACGGCTACCAATTTCAGCGGATTGCTCTCCGGAGATGTTACCGGCTCGCAAAGCGCGACGGTAGTTTCTTCCATCGGTGGTTCTTCGGCAACGGATGTTCATTCGGCCGAAGTTGCAGCCAATGCTGCCACGAATGCGAACACCGCTTCCGCCATCGTGAAGCGCGATGCTTCCGGGAATTTCTCTGCCGGAACGATTACGGCAAATCTCAACGGTACTGCTACCACGGCGACTTCGGCAACGACCGCAGGAACCGCAACGTCGGCAGGCACGGCCACCAACTTCAGCGGAATGCTTTCGGGAGAGGTTACCGGTTCGCAAAGCGCGACGGTAGTTTCTTCCGTCGGCGGCTCTTCGGCAACCAACATTCATTCGGCTGAAGTTGCCGCAAATGCTGCCACGAATGCGAATACCGCTTTGGCCATCGTTAAACGCGACGCGTCCGGGAATTTCTCTGCCGGAACGATAACCGCCAATCTCACCGGCAACATTAGTGGCACTGCATCGAACGTGACCGGCACCGTGGCAACTAACAACGGCGGCACTGGCCTTACCGGATACACAACCGGGGACCTTCTGTATGCAGCGAGTGCTTCCACCCTTGCAAAACTCAGCGTCGGTTCAAATCCGGACGGATATGTTCTCACGTTGTCTGGCGGATTGCCTGCGTGGCAGGCAGCGAGCGGTGGCGGAGGCAGCGGATGGACTTTAACCGGCAACTCTCTTGCTGGCACTGAGGTGCTTGGTTCGACAAACGCGCAGCCTCTGGTTATCGAGACGAATGGTTCTGAACGTTTGCGGGTGTTGAGCGGTGGCAACATCGGCATTGGAACATCATCGCCAGGCCAGCTTCTCGAAGTAAAGAACGGCAATCTGCTGCTCTCCAATAGTGGCACCGCGCGGGCATTGCAATTCCAGGGTACTGGTTCCGGAGTCAGCACATTCAGTGCTGGTGCTCAAGGATCTACCACTATTAACTATACCCTTCCAACATCGCAAGGTGCTTCCAATAGCGTTCTTGCGAACGATGGCTCGGGGAACTTGAGTTGGACGCCGTCATCTTCGACCATTTTTAAGCGGAAAACGAACCAGCAGGATTATACCACAACTTCCCTGGTCAGCGATACGAATCTCTATGTCTCATTAAACACAAATGCAACCTACACATTTACCTGCTTTTTATCTTTTTCAGATCCTGAATACAGTGGAAATTCGGTGAAAATTGGGTTTACAAGTCCAACAGGTTCAACACTGAAATATGGAATCAATGACGCCTCAGCCGGATTCGGTGGGAGTCGCAGTGTCATAAACGGTTCTGGAACAGTTTCAACAACAATTTCTATCGATAATACTTCCACAAGCGAAACCTGTGTATTGGTCACCGGCATTGTCATAACAAGCAGTTCCTCCGGTACTTTACAATTTAAATGCGAGGAGACATCAACTCCTGGCTACATTCGATTGAACACGAATTCATTTCTACAGGTTACACAGGTACAATAAGGCCCGTGGCGTTTGGTTTCGCGGGCAGTCAACCAAATGTCACACAATCTTGCCTTAATTACCGGCGCGGGCCGCGGTATCGGCCGTGCCATTGCGCTACGCCTTTCGGAGGCGGGCTATGCGGTCGTCCTCGTCGCTCGTACGAGCGAAGAGATCACGGAACTCCGTAACGAACTCATCTCCAACGGCGGTCGGGCGTACGCTACGCCGTGCGATATCAGCCAGCCGGAGGAAGTCCGCGCGCTTGCTCGGGACGTCACGGAAGACCTCGGGCCGCTTACGGTGCTCGTCAATAACGCAGGCGTAGCCCCGAGCATGAAGTTCCCAAACACTACGGACGACGCCTGGCGGGATACCTTCGCCGTCAACGTGGATGGCGCGTTTTATGTCACGCGGGAATTTCTGCCCTCCATGCTGGAAGGGTATAGGGTACAGGGTATAGGGTATAGTAACTCGGAAAATCCAGCGTCCGAACCAGTTCCCAGTGAAGCTTCACCTCAAACCCTACACCCTACCCCCTATACCCTATACCCCCTCGTCATCTCCATCGGTTCTACCGCGTCGCTCGCCGGATTCAAATACACGGCCGCCTACACGGCCTCCAAACATGCGCTGCTCGGCCTCATGCGTGCCCTCGCCGCCGAATACGAGAAGTTCCCGGTGCGGTTTAGCACGGTCTGCCCCGGCTTTACGCGCACCCAAATTCTGGAAGAAGCGATCGAAGCGCGGATGTCCCACGGCGCGACGCACGAAAAAGCCGAGGCGATGTACGCCATGCTCAACCGCGGCGGACGTATCATCGAGCCGGAGGAAGTCGCCGAAACGGTACTGGCGATCCTCGCCGATCCGTCGCTGCCCTCGGGCCGCGCGTACCACGTGGGAACTCCGCTTGCGTTTGCCGATTGATTCGCGTGATGCGTAATGCGTAATGCGGGATGTGTGACTGTTTCCACCCTTGTCATCCTGAGCGGAGTTCGTTGAAGCGAAGCTGAAACGAACGTAGTCGAAGGATCCCCTTCCAAGAATTCCCCAACCGGATCCTTCGACTCGGCAATTCCCCCTTGCATGAGCGATCATGCTTGCATGAGCGATCATGCGGGTCGAATTGCTCCGCTCAGAAAGTTTCCGCATTACGTTACGATCCCTTAATGGTCAATTAATTTAGCTGAGCCGCTAAAACCGAACTATTCCGGCATTCGAATGGCTTAAGGTAGAAGGTAATGTTTACACAGGTCATAAATACATCTCAAAAGGAGATCGTAATAGAAGTGCCCGAAGAATATCGGGGCCATCCCGTTGCCGTTACGGTTTCGGAAGTTCCTTCCGAAGAAGCCGAGCGGTATTCCTTTGCCAATGCGTTACGCTTCTGGAAGGCGCACCGCAGGGACCTTTCTCGCTTCACGTTCCATCGCGAGGAGGCGAATGAGCGCTAACTTTTTCGTCGATTCCAACATCGCGATTTATGCGCTCGATACCGATTCGGCCAAGGGCCAAATAGCGACCCGCCTATTACGAGACCGTCCCTCCCTTAGCACGCAAGTGATAATGGAGACCGTTAATGTGCTCATTCGTAAGCTCGCGTTCACGAAACACGACGCTCTCGAACATGCAAAGTTTTTGCTCTTCAACTCCGATACAACCGTCATTCTGCGCTCCACACTCTTGAGAGCATTTGACATTGCGGAGCGGTACGAATACAGCCATTGGGATAGTTTGATTATCGCTTCAGCAATCGAGTCCGGCTGTACGATTCTCTATTCGGAAGATCTTCGAGATGGCCAGATAATTGAAGGAAGTTTAACCATTCGCAACCCATTTCTCAAACAAATCTAAAGGAACTACACTGCGCAACCCATCCTCCCGGATGATCGCTCATCCGGATAAATTCTTCGAGACACACACGCCGCGCGAGCGGGCCGCGATTGTAACGCTCATCCGCTCGAACGCGGGTGATCGCTCACCCGACGAAGCCCGCGCCGAAGCCCTCGAACACTTAAGCGAGCTTGCCCTGCTCACCGATACCGCCGGCGCCGATGTCCTTTACCGCATGACGCAGGAACGCCCCACGCCGGACGTCGCGCTCTATCTCGGCAAAGGCAAAGTGGAAGAACTAAAGCGGCACTGCGCCGCGCTCGAAATCCAGCTTGCGATCTTCGACGACGAGCTATCGCCGGTGCAGGTCCGTAACCTCGAACGGGAACTGAACATCAAGATCCTCGACCGCTCCGGCCTCATCCTCGATATCTTCGCCAGCCGCGCTCGCACGAGCGAAGCCAAAACGCAGATCGAACTTGCGCAGCTCGAATACCTGCTGCCGCGCCTCACCCGTGCATGGACGCACTTATCGAAACAGCACGGAGGAATAGGAACGAAAGGTCCCGGTGAAACCCAGATCGAAACGGACCGGCGGCTCGTCAAAACGCGCATCGCACGCTTGAAGGAAAAGCTGGGAGCGATCTCCCAACAGCACGCCACACGCCGCTCGGGCCGCAACGACGAGCTGACCCGCATCGCGCTCGTGGGATACACGAACGCCGGAAAGTCCTCGCTGCTCAACACACTGGCTCAGGGTTCCAATGTGTTCGTCGAAAACCGGCTTTTCGCCACGCTGGACGCGACGACGCGCTCGGTCGAATTCGCGCAGGGACGCGAAGCGCTCGTCACGGATACGGTCGGATTCATCCGCAAGCTGCCGACCAAGCTGATCGCGTCCTTCCGGACGACGCTCTCGGAAGTCGAAGAGGCGGATGTGCTCCTGCACGTCGTGGACATTGCCAGCCCGCAGTTCGAAGAGCAGATCGAAGTGGTGGACGAAACGCTGCGCGATCTGGGTTCCCATCTCACGCCGACGATCATGGTCTTTAACAAGCTCGACCTGCTCGAAGAAGACAAGAAGTACCTCCTGAGCGAACTCCGGGAGCGGTATCCGCATGCCGTGTTCATCTCCGCCGAACGGGGCATCGGCATCGAACACCTAAAGGGCGAGATCGAAAAGGTCATCACCGAGAACTCCTTCGAGCTGACGGTCGAAATCCCGATGAAGCACTATGACATCGCCTCGCGCCTGCACGAACTGGGCGATGTGCGCGAGCGCATCTTCACCGAAACGCACGTGCGGCTCCGGCTGCGGGTCCATGTCCGTAACAAGGAGCGGGTGGAGCGCCTCCTGGCGACGGCGGCATAGATACGTCCTTTACGCTTCATAAGAATTGTTGATAAGCCCATAAAGAACTTTTACGTTTCGTCCCCCCCAATTATTGAGTGGCTTTGTTGGAAATCCTGGGGAAATCGCTCTTCCAGCTTGTTGGCACACAGTTTAGCATAGGGGGCGCATCTCGATTCTGCCTCGAGTATGCTAAGACATCCACCGCAGCAAGCTTTAGTACTGCGAGGCCAGGGAACAACCCTTAAGTTCTATGGCTCTACCGAACGGATAGGCAATTCGCCTATCCTGAATAGATTCAGACGATGTCATGGCTGCTAATTCGGTAGCCACAATGATACACGTACTCTTCGCGCAAGCGAACGAACGTTCATCCGGATGCGCGATCATCTGGATGATTGCGCATTCGCATTCCCGTGCCGAATAGCTGCAAGCGGGCGCATTCGCGCGCCGTACTTGCGGCGCTCCCGGAGGCCATCTCCCATCTCGGCACCACTGCTACAGGACTCTACTGACATTTATGATCAATTCCATCTTGCACGCTTGAAATGGGCTGGTCCTTCAGTGAGCAAAGCCCCCGCGCTTATCTCGAGGCGAAGGCATTCGTGCGCACGCAAACAGACGATGGCCAAAGTGAACCCTAAATCACATCTACCGATTCGGCGAGCTGACGCATTCCGCCTGATACTGCTGGCGGTGAGTGTCCTCGTTCCGCTCATCGGCGTTGCGCAGACACGTCCGATTGGCGCGGGCGCACTGGTTCTCGACGATAATCTCGGGCACACGATTACAATTGAAACACCGCAACCGGGAGAGCCGGGATATGCCGCGTGGATTGCCAATGGACCGATCCATTGGCACATCCCAATTCCGCCGGTAATGGACGCGAACATGGGTTTCGTCTTGCCAGGTCCATCGTTGCTCGGCCCCGCGCAGATGCTTTATTGGGACCCACCCACTCCCGTCGGTGGCACGGGAGGAGCTCAGGGAGTCTGGCGATCCGCATCGGTTTCTACGGTACTCAGTGGGGCCGGGATGATTAGTGGAACCGGGACGAACGGCCGTCTCGCCGGATTTACTGGAACCAATTCCATCGGCAATACCGACCTAACCGGGGATGTCCTAACCTCCGGGAACACGACGACCACCATAGCAAACACCACCGCCACCGGCGGACATATTGTCTCGGCCATCAATGCGAGTTCCTCGTCCGTCGATGCGACCCATGGCGGGACCGGCCAAAGCGGCTACGCAACGGGCGATGTGCTCTACGCCTCCGATGCCGCGACGCTCACGAAGCTCCCCCACGGCGCTGAAACACAGGTCCTTACCATCACTGGTGGCGTACCCGCCTGGGAAAACAGCGGCGCAATGATTGACTATACCACTTCTTCCGCCGCGGCCATCACGACCAGCCAGAACAACTACACGCTCCCCACCACGTCCACCTACATCCGCCTATCCAACACGAGTGGCGGCCTACTAACCATTACCGGCATCCACTATCCCGGCGTTACCGATGGCCGCGTCATTACCCTCGTCAACGTGAGCGCCAACGCAATCACACTTACCAATCTGGACCCTGCTTCGGCATCGGCCAATCAATTCGACCTTCCCGGTGGCCTACCGATTACCCTGAGCCTGAAGGGTACGGCGACCTTCCTGTATGATGGTTCGCTCCTCCACTGGGAACTCCTTTCCACGAATTAACCGAATTTCAACACGATCTAATTATCAACTCACTTCCTCCACGACCATGACTATACGAAGACTGCTGATTGCAGGAAGCCTCCTCGCGCTCGTTGCGGCGAGCGCTCCGGCTCAGACCTACAAACCCGACTTTGCAACCCAAATCCAACTGGCTAGCTCCCTGGGAGCCGATCCCAGCCAAACGATTACCCTCAAAGCGCCGAATTCGCTTTCGAGCTATCAGTTGATCCTGCCTGCGGCAGCCCCCACCGCTGGCTACGTGCTCGCACAGGGCACGGACGGTGGACTGGTATGGACCAATCCTTCGAGCGGGCTAACCGTTACACTCGCTGGCGATGTCAGCGGCCTATCGAATGCTACGACCATCAATAACACGTCGAACGCTGGAAATCATATTGTGGCGGCACTCAATTCACCGGCCGACGCGAAGTCGTTGGATGCCGACGTGCTCAATTATGACGCGACCCTGAAGGTGACAAGTAATGCGCTGGGCCTCAACCTTGCCCATGCCAATGCCTGGGCACCCACCTCCGGTGTTACCAGCATCCAAGGCGCTTCCGGTGCGGACATTCTGGAACTTAAAGACAATGGAGGAACGACGCAGTTTTCACTCCTTTCCGACGGCACGATCAACGTATCTGCTTTTTCGACGGCCGGAGTCGTCCACAATCTGGGCGGTGCTAGCAGCGGAAATCTTACTTCTTCACTTCTCGTCGATGCGGATGTGAAGAGCGATGCTGCCATCGCGGGAACGAAGATCAGTCCGAACTTCGGCGCTCAAACGATTACCACTGGAACTTCCACCAGCGGCAATCCGGGTTCGCTCGTCATCTATGACAATGCGGGCCATGCCGAGACCTTCTCCGCTGCTACGGATTTGGGTGGCGCGTGGACGTACACGCTTCCTTCCGCAACGGGCACGCTTGCACTGCTCTCCGATATCACGGGCGGCGGCGGGGCCGGTTCCTTCTCCACGCTTACCTCCTCCAGCACCACGCAGCTTGCGACCGGCGACAATCTGACGAACAGCTTTGGAACCGGAGCGGCCGCGCTGAATACGATTGGCAACACAACGGGAACCACCACCATTAACGGGGACGTAAAGCTTCCAAAGCTCACCGCCCAGCCCGGCGTTGTTCACAATAGCGCAACCGGTTTACTTTCTTCCGGTGGAATTGCGACTACGGATATTATTGATGCCAACGTGACGTATGCCAAGATTCAAACCGAAACTCCATCCACGCTACTGGGAAACCCCACGACCGCGACAACTCAATCGCCCTCGGAAATCTCGCTGGATCCTTCCCTGAAGTTTGTGTCGGGGACTCCGAACAAACTGGCCTTGAACACAGCGAACAGCAACGCCTGGTCCGGCCAACAAGTTTTTGGAAGCATCGTGCTTACGAAAGGTGCTACTCCCGTGGACGTTACTTCGGCTGCCGAGGGTGGCATGGTGCTGGGCACGGCTAACACCTACATCCCCATTACCAGCACCGCCGCCGCATCGCTTGGCGGAATTACCGATGGCTTGGGCACAGCCGGCCGCATTGTGGAGCTTGTCAATGTTGGCTCCTTCCAGATCACCCTGAAGGACGCCAAAGGTGGCGTCACCGCTCCATTCGCCATTGGAGGTGATGCGGTCATGTTGCCCGGTGGCTCCGCTACCTTTATGTACACGGGCACCGCGTGGGAAATGATCGCTTCGCATTGATCGTGATGAGTGAGAGCTACTATCTCGACTCATGGACCGATGATGGAAACGGGATCGCGGTGCGCACGGCCACCACGATCCTCGGCCGCGATCCACGATTCTTCGGTCGATATCGCGTCCTCACGGCACGAGCAACCCCTTAGCAAACCGACACAGGAATGTTCTACCGAATGACACTCCGCACGTTGATGGCGCTGCTTACAGTCCTGACACTGGCAGCCACGGATCCACTCGGGGCCCAGACCTTCACGCCGCAGAAAGCGACGAACGTGGTACTCGCGGGCAGCGATGGAACGGATGTAACGAACACGCTGACGCTGATTTATGACGCTCTTACAGGCGGGGCGCAGAGCTTCAAAATACCCGGCAATGCCACCGGCTTCCTGACGAACGATGGGGCAGGAACCCTCACGTGGTCTCCGCTCACCTCGGCCAGCCTCACCCCCGGCTCGGCCAACATGTTCCTCATCACCGATGCGCTCGGAGCGACCACCTGGGCAGCCATCACCACGGACACCTCGCTTCTCGGCAATGGGATCGGTTCCCCTCTGGGGCTGAACCTGGGGCAACCCTTGAGCTGGACCGGGAAACAAACCTTTCATGCGGGAGTGGATATTGAAAGTCCGTTAGTCTATGGCGTGGACTCTACTACGATTGTGGGTAGTGCGACAAACAACAATGTGAACTCCGGATCGCGAGTGCAATTGACAATAGGAATGAGCGGAACGGCAGGGCCGGCCACCATTACAGGATTTAGCGGCGGCGTTGGCGGGCGCGTGCTCACGCTCGCCAACCTTACGGGGCAGACCATTACGCTTGCCAATCTTTCCGGATTGAGTAACCCCGGTAACTATATATACACCGGAACCGGATCGGACCTCGTAATGCCACCGGCCTCCCTGGCGACGCTTACCTATGCATCTCAATTTAGTGGATGGGTCGTGGAATATACGGGCGGCACGATCGATGCCGTATCCCTGGGCGGCACGGGCGCCGGAAGCTTCACGCAAAATGGCATCCTCTATGGCAATGGCGCAAACCCCATCGGCGCGACCGCCTCGAATGTAAACAGCGTACTCGTTACCGATGGAAGCGGCGTTCCTTCGCTCAGCCAAACCCTGCCCGCCGCTGTGCAGGCAAATATTTCTTCGCTGACCGGACTGATTGGGCCCATTCATTCTCCGACGGAGCTTATCTTTGATAGCTCCGCAGCACGCACGATCGAAGTGGGACGGAATGCCGGAACGGATCCAGGATCGGGGCTGACCCTCCAGGCCGGGGCCCCCGCCCTCACTGCAAGCAGTCCCAATCTCACGGGCGGGAACCTTACGTTGGCCAGCGGGATCTCCGAAGGCACGGGCACGAGTAGCATCTACTTCCAAACGCCGATTGCCCAAAGTGGGGCGTCCAATACTGATAACACGCCCACCACGCGGCTCACGCTGAATTCCTCCCAGCTTATTCTTGCAGCCGATGTTTCGCTCCTGCAAAATGGCTCGACGCGCATCGATGCCGCCGGGAATGCTTCGTTCACTGCTCTGAGCCTGGGAACCCCGCTCTCCGGAGTCAACGGTGGTACGGGCAGTTCCTACGTGTCCTTCACCGGCCCGACCGCCGCACGGACTTACACCCTGCCGGACGCGAATAGCACGCTCCTCTCTTCTACGACCGGCGTCCTGCTGCAAAGCTCTACTCCGGGGACCGCGCAAAATGGGAACGTAAACCTTGCCGGGAAACTGCTCGCCGATACGATTGGCATTGGCACGAGTTCACCACACGGTGCGCTCGATGTAGAGGGAACGTTCGTTTTAGGCGTGGACTCGGTTACCATCGTTGGCAGTTCTATTAATAACAACGTAAGCTCCGGAGCGAAAGTTAGTATCTCGCTCGGAATGAGCGACCCTGTCGGCCCCGCCTCTATTTCCGGTTTTTCCGGTGGTGTAGCAGGACGCCAGATTAAAGTTGGTAACATTACCGGTCAAACAGTAACGCTCCTGGATCTCTCGGGCTTGAGCAGTCCTGGCAATCAGATTGCAACCGTAACCGGCGAAGACCTTACGCTTCCTCCTTACAGTTTCGCGGTCTTAACGTACCTTCCGGAGTTCAGCGCGTGGGTAGTGGAATATACGGGTGGCATGGCTACGCCAATTGTATTGGGAGGAACGGGAGAAGCGACCGCCCCTGCGGCACTCAAGGCACTCATGCCGGATACCACCGGCAAAGCAGGTCAATACCTCTATCTCCAACCAGGCGGGGGATTTGCGTGGTCGTCGGCAGGAAGCGGCAATGGTACAGTAACGAGCGTAAATGGTTCCGGCGGAACGACAGGGCTTACGCTTTCGGGCGGCCCGATTACGACCACGGGGACCCTCACCCTCGGTGGCACACTCGCCATTGCGAACGGTGGAACCGGTGCAACGGACAAAGGCGCCGCACTCAACGCATTACTACCCGATACGACTGGGCAAACGGGCCGCCGTTTTACGGTAACCGATACCGGCTTCGGGTGGGTCACGACTACCTCCGGAGGTGGTACGGTAACGAGCGTCGGCATGTCCGGTGGAACGACTGGCATGACGTTCTCGAACAGCCCGATCACTGCAAGCGGGAGCATGACGTTAGGCGGTACGCTTAACATAGCCAATGGCGGCACTGGCCAGACGAGCGCACTCACGCAAGGTGGAGTGGTCTATGGCGCTTCGGCGACGGCAATGGGCGTTTCGAGCGCGGGAACTTCTGGGCAGGTGCTCCTCTCCGGCGGCACGGGCGCTCCCGGCTTTTCTTCCAGCGTTGCCGACCTTACGATTACCAACTCTTCCATTGGTTCCTCGAATCCTTCCACCGGCGTGTTTACTTCCGTAACGACCCCGGTAGTCTATGGCGGTACCGGGACGGCCTCTGTGCTCAATCTCCAATCGACGAGCCATGGCGCGCCCTCCGGCGATTACATTACCTTTACGACGGGAGGGTCGGAACGATTACGAGTGGACAATCACGGATGGCTTGGAATTGGAACAAATACTCCACTGGGCACACTGGACTTGAACGGCACGTTCGTGGTTCACGATGACACAACAACGATTACCGGTGGTACTCAGAACCATAATGTCAGCTCCGGTTCTCAGTTTGTGCTGCATATTGGGCGTTCCGGAGTAGCCGCACCGGATACGATAACGGGTCTTACCGGCGGGGCAGAATGCCGAATCCTTCAGGTGCTGAATCTGACCGGGCAGAATCTGACGCTGATGAACCAATCCACCGGCAGTACTGCGGCAAACCGAATTACGACGGGAACCGGCTCGCCGATCACCGTTCCGAACGGAGAAGTGTGCGAATTGCAGTGGGACGCCGAGGTCGGCGGTTGGCATGTCGATTTCGTGGGCGGCAGTACGGCAGTTACTTCCGGAGGAACGGGGGTTTCGAGTTTCACGACTAACGGCATCCTCTATGGCAATGGCAGCGGCCCAATTCAGGCAACCGCCGCCGCCGCCAATAGCGTGCTCGTTACCGATGGTTCTAATGTGCCTTCGCTCGGCCAAACATTGCCCAGTGCTGTACAGGCAAACATTACATCGCTCACCGGCATGACGGGCGCGATCACCTATCCAACTGCATTTACCTTCGATGGTACAGCAGCCCGAACAGTGTCGCTCAACCGGAACATTGGAACGAATTCGGGACAGGGTCTCACGGTCCAGGCGGGCGCTCCCGCAACATTAGCCGGTTTACCGAATCTCGCGGGTGGGAACCTCACACTGGCCAGCGGTATTTCCGAAGGCACCAGTTCTTCCACCATTTACTTCCAAACGCCAACGGCTGGGCTCAGTGGCAACGGCGATAACACCCTCGCCACGCGGCTTACGGTCAACTCCTCGCAGGTGGCACTCGCCAGCGGCATTTCGCTAGTGCAAGGGAGCAGTACCCGGATCGATGCCTCCGGCAACGGCGCGCTCGCAAGCCTTGCGCTGGGAACCGCATCGTCCGCTACGGGAACCCTTGCCTTCGCCAATGCCACCGGAGCTAACTCAACCACGATTCAGGGCGGGGCTTCCGCACCGGCGGCAACGTATGTGTTACCCACTGCACTCCCGACCACCGCAAACCAGGTATTGCAGGCCAATGGAACAACGAGCCCCGTTCAATTGAGCTGGTCCACGGCAACCAGCGGCGGCGGAATTATTTTCGGAGGAAACGGCGATGCCGGCTTACCTGGAACCGACGCAAGCGCCTACTATTATCCTGCGAATCAAACTCCGGCTGGCGACGGAAAACAAGCCTCCGCTAGTATTGCCAATAAGGACGTTATTGTAGTCAATTCTTCACGAACGCTCTCCAATTTTACGGTTGCTCTCAATACCGCGCCTGGAACCTCCAAGTCGCTTACCCTGACGCTCTACAGTAATCATAGTGGTTCCTGGGCATCGACGGGGGTTACCGTTACGATCTCTGGTACGGCGACGACGGGATCCGATAACACCCACTCCTATTCATTGTCGACAGGGGACCTCATCAGCCTTCGAATCACTGACGCGGGTAATGCCGCAACGACTCAGGCCGTATGGGCGTACAACTATTGATACACCATGCAGATAGCTTGGGAGGAAGAACGACATTTGGAAGCTTACGTGGGGCAATCCGCCCTACGCACAGGTAGAGCCCAACCAAGAAAGCGAGGCCTCGTCTGCGCAGACGGGGCCCGCTTACCAATTTGTCCCGGGTCTCAAAAGTCCTGTCCGAGCCGAAAGCAGACAAAGAGTGTCCGATTTTGGGACAATCAGCCCCACAATTTTCCCACAATGGGGCAAATTCTTATTGCAAGCTATTAAAAACCATGCCAAAAACCGTGTTTTTAGAGTTGGTACGGTTTTTATTTATGAGGAATCCCAGCCATTGCGCACAAGACAAGGACTCGCTCATACTTCGGCGGTCCGGGAAGTAACTGTTCACTTCCTCTCTTCCTTGCTTGCGCATGTCATGGGGCTAAAACAGCCCCGCGGAGTCTTATAGTTACCTTGCCAAAGGTGAAAACCGCGCGTTGCATCCGCTGTTCAGGATGCCTCTTTCGCCACGCAGAGCGGTTTCGTGTATCGCTAATTCCATAGGCTTTTAGCCGGGAAATTCTTTTTCTTCTTTTAAGACGCCTTTTATGCCAAAGGTAGCCGAGTGTGCTCGGTCGTTTCGTAAAATCGTTCTCATCGCCGGTGGCCTCATCGCCACCGCGATCGTGGGCATCGCCGTTCGTCCGGCCGCTGCGCAAGTGCGCGGCCTCGGAGCGGGCGCGCTCGTCCTGGACGATTATCACGGCCACACGCTGATTTACCAGTCGCCGCAGCCCGGCGATCCGGGGTATTCCGCGTGGGTTGCGACAGGCCCGCTCTCGTTGCACTTACCGATCCCGCCCGCCAATGGCGCGGCCATGGGATTCGTCGCGCCGGGTCCCGATGTGCTCGGTCCGCAGCAAGTGCTCATCTGGAACCCACCGGCCGATGCCGGCGGAACCGGCGGGGCGCAGGGCGAATGGATTCCCGAATCGCTCAGCACCCTCGGCATGGCAACGGCCAGCGGCACGGCCGGACATCTCGCCGGATTCACCGGAACGAATTCCTTAGGCAATACGGACTTGACGGGCGACGTGACGACGAGCGGCGGTATGACAACCACGATTTCGAATACGAGCGCGGCGGGCGGACACATCATCTCCGCGCTTTCGGCAAACGCCGGGACCCTTACCAACAACACGAGCGGGACAGCCTCGAATGTCACCGGCGTCGTTGGCGCAACGAACGGCGGCACCGGCCAAAACTCCTACAACACCGGCGACATTCTGGTGGCGACGGCACCGAATACGCTTTCCCGGCTTCCGGCGGGTTCCGCAGGGCAAGTCCTGGGATTGAGCGGCAGCACGCCGGCCTGGATCAACAACAGCGCCACGATTACGACTAACACGAATTCGGCCTCGATTGCGACGAGCCAGAACGACTATACCGTCGATCCGTCCTCGACCTACATCCGCATTTCGAATACGAGCGCGACCACGCTGAACATTACGGGCATCAGCAGCACGGGCGTTTCCGATGGCCGTATGATAACGATCGCGAACGTGAGCGCCGCCAATACCGAATCCATTCTGATTACGGACCACAACCCCGCCTCGAACCCGAACGATCAGTTCGACCTGCCGGGCGCAACACCGATTCTGCTCGGGCAGAAGGGCGCGGCCACCTTCATTTACGACGGCACGCTCCACAACTGGGAACTGGTTTCAACCAACTAACAAGTGTACTTTCTATTCTTTTAAGACGTCCATTCTTATTCCATTCAACACTATGAAACTCAAGATAACGGCACTCCTGGTCCTGACAATGCTCACCGGCATGGCTTCGATCAGCGTCGCCCAAACGTACAAAACGGATTTCTCGACGCAGATCGTCCTGGCGGGCGGTGGCATTGACCCGATCCATACCGTAACGCTGGCGACCGCACCGACACCCGGGACCAGTGCCATCACCCTTAAATTCCCAACGTCCCTGCCAGGAACGGCGGGCTATGTGCTCTCCACCGATCAGAACGGCAACCTGAGCTGGGTAAACCCCGCGACGGGCTTTTCGCTCGCTGGCGATGTCACCGGTTCTGCCGGGGCCAACACCGTGGCGAAGATCAACGGCGTACCGCTCGGAGCGACCACGGCCACGGCTGGGAACCTGCTCATCGGCAGTGGAACGGAATGGGTTTCGCAAACCCTCGGCGGCGATGCGACACTGGCTGCGAATGGCACGCTTGCCCTCGCGAACACGCCCGGCGCGCGTAGCGACCTCGGACTGGGTTCCATTGCCACGCAGGACGCTTCGGCCGTCAATATCACCGGCGGGACGGTCGGTGGTTCGACGACGATCAACACTTCCGGGACCATTACCGGAGGAGCCACAACGGCTAATGGAGCAGTAAACCTCGATGCCGGTTTAAATACGGGGGGGACGAACAACATCGGTAACTCGACGAGTACGACGAACTTGAATGGAGCCGTCAATCTTACCGGTACGGTCAGCTTCACGAATGCGCCAACACTCCCGGCGGGCTCCGTGACGAATACCGCACTCGCGCACTCCACGATCGGCCTCACCTCCACCGGAAGTTCCCTTACCGTAACCGGCAGCCCGATTGCGCTGGGAGGATCCGGCAATCTGGATCTCAATATGGCCAATACCAACACGTGGACGGCGGCTCAGAATTTTAACGGAGGAATTGCTTCGACCGGCTCGAATGACCTCGCGCTCGCCAGCCCGAGCAATCAGGCCGTCGATCTCAATACGACGAATGCGAATCAGGTAAACATTGCCACCGGGTCGAACGCCAACACGATCGATATCGGCAATGGCAATGGTTCCACCGGCACGTACAGCACCACGAACTTCGCCGGCAAGGTGAACTTTACCGGGGCAGTTTCGCTCCCGAACGGTTCCGTTTCGCCTTCTTCCCTTCCGCTCGGCACCAACCACATTCTCATCGGCGTCGGCGGCAATGCGCAGGACGACGCGGTGACGCAGGACGTAACGCTTGCCGATAACGGGAGTAACCAAGCGGTTGCAACGGTCAACGGCTCCCATGCCGCAACCTTTACGGCGACGGGCAATGGTTCCTTCGCGGGCACCTTAGGCGCGGGCGCCATTACCGGTACGAGCCTTTCCGCTGGCAGTGGATCGATTTCGACCACCGGCACGGTCTCCGGGGGCACGGGCACGTTCACCACGCTTTCGGGAACCACCATGGGCGGCGATCTTGCAATGGGCGGCAATAATATCACCGGTGGCGGAAGCTTCTCCGGAACCGCTATCACGGGAACCGGCAATGCGCAGATTGGCTCGGGAGCAAATGGCAACAACAGCTTCGGTACGGGCACCAACGCAACGAACACCATTGGTGTGGGCGGAGCAACGCCCAGCACGACAACGATCAACGGTAATCTCGATATTACCGGCGCCGTCACGCTTCCCAATGGGGCCGTTACAGCGAGTTCCCTCGCCCTCAACGATGGACAGATTCTTATTGGCAATATCAGCAATCACGCAGCACCGCAAACACTCAGCCAGGACGTGACCATTAGCGATGCCGGCGTTGCCACCGCAAATGGCTCACATGCTACCACGTTCGCCGTTGCCAATAACCAAAGTGTTGGCGGAACTTTAACCGTAACTGGCCAAACTTCACTCGGAAGCACCGTGCTGACGAACGGCGGCACCATTTCCTTTGCCACGGACCAGAACGACATTTCGCCCGCCGGAACGAGCTCCTACTTCTTCCTTACCAATACGGACGGCACGAATAGCCATAGCGTTGGCGGCATCACGGGCGGTGTTATCGGCCGAATGATCGTGCTGGTCAATACGGGAACGGCTCCCATCGTCCTGCTCAACCAAAGCGGCGGCTCGACGGGAACCCAGTTAGCCATTGCCGGTGGCAATGCCATTATGAGTGCCAATGGGTCGGCGACCTTCATTTACGATGGCACCAACTGGCACATGACCGCTTCTCAATGAGTGGTGAACGGATGGCCGCCTTTCGGGGATGCTGGGTAAACGGATGAACGATACGATGCGATACGGAATGACACGGAAACTAACGCTGTACAGCACGGTGGCGCTTGCAGCCCTTCTGATGGGGGCTGCAAGCAGTGTCCACGCGCAGACGTTCAACGGCCGCGCGGCTACGTCGCTCATCTTAGCGGGGAACGGGACCGATCCCTCGCACACACTCACATTGAAAGCGCCATCGCTCGGCTCCAGTTTCACACTGAAGCTGCCATCCTCCAACGGGTCGGGAATTCTTTCGAACGATGGCAGCGGTAACCTTTCGTGGCTCTCGCTGGGTCTTGGAAACCTGCCGCTGGGTTCCGCAAACCAATTCCTCGTCACGAATTCACTCGGGCTCCTCGTCACCTGGCAGGGCCTCAATATCGGTTCCGGCCTTACGGGCAATGGTATCGGCACGGCGCTCGATATTGCAAGCACGTATCCCGGCCAGTCCTCGATCACCACGCTTGGAACGATCACGACCGGCACCTGGAATGGCTCGACCATCGCTGTCGGTAACGGCGGCACGGGCACCACGAGCTTTACAAGCGGCGAACTGCTCGTGGGCAACGGCACCAGCGCGATTACTTCGGGACCCGCATGGAACTCCGGCACGAGCACGCTCACCGGGAACATCAGCGGGAGCGCCGCCTCCGCAACGACGGCCACGAACGCCACCAATGTTGCGACGACGGCGACGAACTCGAATGCTTCGTATTATCCCCTGTTCGCCAGCTCCGCTTCGAGCGGGAACCAGGCCGCGCAAGTCAACTCCGGATTAAGTTACAATCCTTCCACCGGCACGCTTACAGCAACTTCGTTCTCCGGTTCGTTCAGCGGTAATGCAACGACGGCAACGAGCGCCACGAGCTTCACCGGCTCGCTTTCGGGCGATGTGACTGGCACCCAAAGCGCAACGGCCATCAACGGTTCATCGGCGGCGGGCGGACACATCATTTCCGCGCTCACGGCCAACGCTGGAACGCTTACCAACAACACGAGCGGCAACGCCGCCACGGCAACCACCGCCACCAATGCGACGAATGCCACGAATATCGGAACGACCGCCTCAAGCTCGAACGCGAGCTACTATCCGGTGTTCGTCGGTGCTTCTTCGAGCGGGAACCAGGCCGCGCAAGTCAACTCCGGATTAAGTTACAATCCTTCCACCGGAACACTTGCGGCGACCTCCTTCTCCGGCTCGTTCAGCGGTAATGCAACGACGGCAACGAGCGCCACGAATTTCACCGGCTCGCTTTCGGGCGATGTGACCGGCACGCAAAGCGCGACAACCGTTGTAAAGATCAATGGGAATACCGTGCCTGCCAACGCCGCTGGCGCTCTGACCAACAATGGAACGGGGACACTCTCGTGGTCACCTGCTTTCACGAATCCGATGACGAGTCCGGGTGACCTGCTCTATGGCGGCACAAGTGGGAACCCAACGCGCCTCGCGGCCACCGCAACCGCAAATCAGGTGCTGCTTTCCGGCGCAAACGCGGCGCCATCGTGGAGCACCGCAACCTATCCGACAACGACGACGGCTAACCAGTTACTCTATTCGAATGCGACTAACACAATTACCGGGCTTGCCACTTCGAATAGCGGAGTCCTCGTTACCTCGAATAGCGGAGTTCCCTCGATTTCGGCGACGTTGCCAAGCGTGGGGATTGGGGTCGCGCCGACTTCCAACATGCTGGCTGTCGGCGGCAATATCGAACTGACCAACGCGGCGAACGATAAGATCACCACGGCCAATAGCGATCTCGTCCTCGAACAAACGGGCGACGTGTACGGAACGACACGGCTTCATATTCAAAACCGGAACGGTTCCAACTGTGCCCTCTTCGAACAAGCCGGAACGGTAAACCTTGCCGATTTTGGCTTCAAGCCCGGAGCGACCGGCGTCCAGTCCAATATTCGGCTCGAAGACCGGAACACGCAAATTCGCAACACGGCGAACGATGGGGTCGGAGAGTTCCAATTTTACATGAACACCACGGGTGCGAATGGCGGCTCGCCTACCTACAATTTCTCTACGGGCGAAGGCGCGACTTCCATCGAAGTGGGCAACGTCGGCATTGGGCTCGTCAATCCGTCCCAGAAGCTGACCGTATACAACGGCAATGTGCTGCTTTCCAATAATGGGACGGCGGACCAGCTCCAGTTGCAGGGTTCCGGCTCCGGAAGTACCAGCTTTCAGGCTGGCGCGCAAGGTTCGACCAACATTATCTACACGCTCCCGACGGCGCTTCCCAGTGCGGCGAACGAAGCACTGGTTGCAACCGGGACGAGCAGCCCTGTGCAGTTAAGCTGGGGAACCACCATGTTAAATCCCATGACGAGCCCCGGCGATCTGATCTATGGTGGAACCAGCGGCACTCCCACGCGGCTCGCGGCCACCGCAACGGCGAATCAGGTGCTGCTTTCCGGCGCAAATGCAGCGCCATCCTGGAGTACCGCAACCTATCCAGCGACGACGACGGCTAACCAGATACTCTATTCGAGCAGCAACAACAATGTAACGGGCCTCGCAACGGCGAACAATGGGGTGCTGGCCACCAATAGCTCCGGAGTTCCCTCCATTTCTGCGACGCCTACGCTGGGCGTCCCCGGAACGAGCACTGGGAGCCTTTCCTTCGCAAACGCGACCGGTTCCCAAGTCACCACCATCCAGGCGGCGGCCTCCGCGCCGGCTATGACGTACACGCTTCCCGCATCTGCACCGGCTGCGAATGGACAATCGCTGACCTCCACTACTGGCGGTACGATGAGCTGGGCTACGGTCGGCACTATCCGAGGCGGTAACTTTGATGCCGACTTGAAGGACGATGGGCCATACTACCTGCCAGAAGGATACAACTTATTCGGCGGCAGTAGCTATACCGGTACCACCGGCTCCAGCCCAAGCATCGCAGATGGCGATGTGCTGCTCGAGAATAGTGGTGGCACGCTCCAGAATCTCTACGTTGCTCTGGACCAGAACCCCGGATGGGGCAACAGCGTCACCGTAACGATCTATTCAAACCACGGCGGGAGCTGGGCTTCGACCGGAATCACGGTTACGATCTCCGGTTCGAGCACATCCGGCTCGGATACCTCAGATACGGCCTCAATTTCAGCAGGAGATGAAATCAGCATGAAAGTGACAATGAGCGGCGGTAGCGATAATAATAGCAAACGGGTCATTTGGGCCTTTGGCGCTCCGTAATCGCTGCGCGATACCTGTTCCACTTCTTCCTGACGCGTTCCATTTTGGAACTTTAACTCTTCTACTTCCAATCCGAAACACTGCGTTCGAAGCCTAATTCGGGTTCCGCAGGTACGGCTCCTACTCCTTCACCGATGAATTACCTCTTTTAACTACGCAATATCATGCGCACTAACGTGATTCTTATCTCGTGGCTGAGCCTCGGCCTTGCCGCACTGCTGGCTTCGTGCTCGGCTCCGCGGATGTTGGACCTCACCGTTGCTCCGACTGCCGAAACACGCGATCAATACGTGCAATACGTGGAGAAGAATGCTCCATCGGAGGACGCGTTCGTCGCCGTGCAACGGTTGGCCGCCAATGCCATCGACCATCGCGAATGGGCCAACGCGATCGAAGTGTTCCGGCAATACCGTCCGCTCTTTCCGAACATGCAGGCACGCTTCGATAAGATTATCAATATCCTGAACACACCGGAAACGCCGGTGCGATTTTCCGACGTCAGCGAAGTGATCGATGCTGCCCGGGACAAGGACAGCACGGACTCGCCGGAAGTATTGCCGGTTATCATTCCCGATGGCAATACGCTCTACTTCACGACGCGGCATCCTTACAGTGGTGAGGACGTCATGTCCACCAAGCTGGTCAATGGCACGTGGGCACCGGCTTCGATGCTACCGCCGCCGATCATGACGGTCAACAGTGAAAGCGTGACGGGCACCTCGCCCGATGGCAATATGCTCCTCCTCTTCGGTAACTATCCCGGCGGGCCGCTGCGGGGAAACATGTACTATTCGAAACGGGATTCGACGGGTGCCTGGGGCGAGGTAAAACCATTTCCTGCCCCCATCAACAGCGATTACTTCGATGGCGATGGCAAAATGACGAGCGATGGCAAGGCAATTCTCTTCGTCTCCGACCGGCCGGGCGGCATTGGCGGCTACCATCCGAAAGTCTCGTTGAACGATCCCGACGCGCAATCGTATCACGGAAGCAACTGGGGAAATACGGACATCTATGTCTCTGTAAAACAGGCGGATGGCTCGTGGGGACCGGCCATCAATTTAGGTCCGACCATCAACACGCCGTATGCGGAACGTTCCCCGTTCCTGCATCCGGACGGCAAAACGCTGTACTTCAGTTCCGAAGGGCACGCGGGGCTGGGGTTCCTCGATGTCTTCAAGTCCACGCGGCTCAGCGATACCTCATGGACCGAGTGGAGCGAACCCGTGAACTTAGGCCGCGAAATCAACACTGCCGAAGACGATTGGGGCTACGTTACTTCGACGGATGGCAAACAAGCGTTTATGTCCATGCCCGGCAGGAAGATCGCCAACCGTGCCGCCGGCATCTATTCGATGAACCTGCCACCGGCCGCGAAGCCTTCCGAGGTCGCTACCGTTACGGGCGTGGTGCAAGATGAGACCGGCAAGCCACTCCACGCTTCCATCGAATGGGAAGACCTGGAAACGGGCAAAGTGGTCGGAGAACTTTCGAGCGATCCGAAAGCGGGCGATTACTTCATTGTGCTGCCGCTCCATCATAACTATGGTTATCATGCCGAGCGGGCAGGTTACTTCCCGGTCTCCCGTCATCTGGACCTTCGCCACGATGACACAGCAATGAATATCACCGAGAATATCCGGCTGGTCTCCGTGCGGTCCATGCAGCAGAACCAGGTCGCGGTGAACCTGAACAACATCTTCTTCGATGTGGACCAGGCGACGCTCAAACCGGAATCCGTTCCGGAATTGAACCGGCTCATCGGTATTCTGAAAGCGACACCGGGGATCATCGTCGAGATTTCTGCCTATACGGATAGCACGGGATCGGTCCAACACAATTTGGCACTTTCGAAAGAACGAGCACAGTCGGTCGTCAACTACCTGATCGCACACGGGACCGATGCCGCGCGGCTCATCGCACGTGGCTATGGTGAGGCTCAGCCGGTCGCCTCGAATGCCACGGAAGCAGGCCGCGCGCTGAACCGGCGCGTGGAATTCCGGTTCCCTCGTGTTTCGGAAGCCGACAGCGAGGTTCCGGAACCGGCGAGCGTCGCGGTGAATCTCGATTCGAAGTAAAGGAATGTTGCTTCTGATTGAACTCGAGATAATAGAAACCCCGCCTCTCGGCGGGGTTTGGATCATTCTCCTGGTTGGACCGGCATCGCCACCGATGCCCTTTGTCCTGATTTTCTCTCAAATCTGACCGTTTCTTAGGTGCTCGCTTCGAAGAGCGATCCACCTCACGGCAGAAAATTTAGTATTTTTCTATAAGGCGAAGGTTTCCCCCTCCGCGCGGACCGCATTCGCGGCGGAATGCGGACCTATAATAGTTCGTATATACTCTTCCTTGCTCACACCCTGTGCCAGTTCTCGCCCTTGCAATATTAAGAAAGCGGAGAATGAATAATTATTCCGTCCCGCGTGTTTCAGGGACGCATTTTGCAGAAACCGATCGGTTCTCACCAACTCTAATAGACAATCACTATGAAAATCACCGTAATCGGCGCCGGAAACGTAGGCGCCACGACCGCGCAGCGAATCGCGGATAAAGAACTCGCCGAACAAGTAGTACTCGTCGATGTCGTGGACGGCATCCCGCAGGGCAAAGGCCTCGATATGTGGGAATCCGCCCCCGTCGAGGGCACCGATACCATGATGATTGGCACCAGCGGCTATGACGAAACGGCGGGCTCGGACATCGTGGTCATTACCGCGGGCCTTGCGCGCAAGCCGGGCATGTCCCGCGATGACCTGCTCGCCAAGAACGCGGACATCGTCGGCTCCTGCGCCGAAGCGGCGGCGAAGAAAAGCCCGAATGCCATCTTCATCGTCGTTTCGAACCCGCTCGATGTCATGACCTACGTCACGATGAAGCGCGCGGGCCTCAAGCGTAATCGCGTGCTCGGCATGGCCGGCGTGCTGGACTCTGCCCGCTTCCGTTCCTTCATCGCGATGGAACTGAATGTCTCCGTGGAGGACGTGACGGCGTTTGTCCTGGGAGGCCACGGCGATTCGATGGTGCCGCTCCCCCGCTATTCCACGGTGGCCGGTATTCCGCTGCCGGAACTTATCCCAGCGAACCGGCTGGCCGAGATTGTCAAGCGCACGCGCGATGGCGGCATCGAGATCGTGAACTTCCTCAAGACGGGCAGCGCGTACTACGCCCCGAGCGCCAGCGCCGTGCAGATGGTCGAAGCCATCGTGAAGAATAAGCGCCGCATTCTGCCCTGCGCCGTGTGGCTGGACGGCGAATACGGCCTCAAAGATACCGTTGCGGGGGTGCCGGTTAAATTAGGCAAGAACGGCATGGAAGAGATCATCCAGATCAAGCTCCAACCGGAAGAAGCCGCCGCGCTCAAGAAGAGTGCAGAGGACGTGAAAGAGAATTTGGCGAAAGTAAAACTCTAATAGTAGTGGATAACGGATAACGGAGAGTGGATAAAAGATGACGTGGAAGGCCCTGAAGTATAGGGATTAAGCGGTAATGATTTTTCTGTTCACAGTTACCGTTTGGGCACTTCGCTTCTATACGTCCTCCGCTTTCCACTTTTCGTTACTCCCGGAGCCGGCTCACGCTGCCCGATCCACTGATATCCGTGTGGATGTCCGTTACCGGGCCGCGATAGCGCACCCTGCCCGAACCGCTGATCGCGGCCTCCAAGCGGGAGGCGACGTTCATCGAGGCATCGCCGGAACCCGAGATTTCGATAGAGGCGGTATCGACCGCAAGTTGATCGGTAAGAAGGTTGCCGGAGCCATCGATCTCGATCGAGTGCTCGCGCGCCGTCCCGGAGAGCGTGATGGTCCCTGCGCCTTCGATCTCGGAGGTGAGGTGGTTCACATTCAAGCCTAACGTATAGCTGCCGGAACCATTGAGCGCGAGCTTCAGCTCCGGTGCCGTGATCGGCGTTGTAGAACGAATATCGGCGGAACCGTTGGCTTCGATGGAACTGTAATTCGGGCTGGTGATATAGAGCGTAATCCGCTTCGAGGGCAGAAGGTTACCATCGGACTCGACCACGAGCTTCCCGTCCTGGACCGAGGTCTTGATGTGACCAAGCAGGTTCTGGTCCGTCTCGACGCGAACCTCGGAAGTCGAGCCCTGCGTGAGCACAACGTTATATGCGCCGTCCAGCTCCAGCGACGCGAACGTGCCCGGCGTGCGGACGTCACTCGTGATTGTGCCGTTACCGTCATAGGTATTGGGTAGGAACGCGGCGAGTCTCCTGCAACTCACGGCTGTCAGCGAAAGGAGAATCAAGCTCAGGAGTATGGATTTCTTCATGGGTTTCGGATTTCGTGATCAACGATAACCGGTTTCCATACGGCCCTGGATGAATCCTGTTTCAGCGTCCGGCAACCGGGGATGAGCGCGAAATAATGCCGCGATTTCAACTTATTCTGCGGAAAGTTAGGTTGACGTAAGGGAATTCTGTAACTTTCCCGCTCTCGCGGGGTTCTATAGAGAAAGAAGCCTTTTTTCTGCATTGTACGAGAGAATTATGAACCGAACCAAGCTTTTAATTGCCGCAGCCGTTGCACTTGCAGCGGGTCTCGTGGTTGGATGCAACACGGCCACCGGCCCTGCGGGCGCACCCCAGGTCAATTACCAGACCGGTAATACCTACGTTTATACCGAACAAACGCTGGACGCTAAGACCGGCCAGCCGACCGGCACGATTGATACCGTAAGCTCCGTCGTACTCCTGACCAACTTCAGCTATCAGGGGATGGCGAACGTGACGGAAATCCAGAACAACCACTCGAACGGCGCGTCGCCGGACACGACCTATATCGCGCAGGCGAATGGCGAATACTGGCATTATAACTACGGCCTGGAATCGCTCAACACCAATCAGGCCGTGCTGAATTACAACAATGGCAAGCGTATCAATGCCGGCTGGGTGCTCCAGGCGAAGCTCGGAGCGGCGCAGGGAACTTCCTGGGTGGCATCCGATACGTCCCTATCCGTTGGCAGCCTGAATGCCCGCCTGGTCGACACCGCCCGCGAAGCGAGCGACACAACAATTCTTGTGAATGGCCAAAACGTGACGGCCCAGCACATTATACACACAGTCGATCTGCAGTCATTAATTTCCGCGAGTGGGCCGGTTGATACCTACGTTTCCACGCAGGATGGGACCGTCCTCGATGTCGTACACCCGGTGTACTTAGGCACCACGCCAGCGCCCGGACGAGTTACCGTGCTCATTGGGACAAAGTAAATCCGCAATTAGCTTTTACACTTCCGAGGGCGCACTGTTGTTGTTTTCGGAAGAGCGTTGATCTTTCCTATATCTCTTGTTAAGGAATTTCTGATTACGTCTGAACCTGGATTCCTGCCTTCGCAGGAATGACAGGAATGTGTCGATTATTTGCGCTTGGCGCCATGATTTCATAATCTGCCCTTCCCGCGAAAGGGGGAATCCAGACTTAATCGGAGTTCCCTTAATTTCGGGTTCTCGTTTGCTGAAAAACCGTCGGGCTTACTTAGAAAGTACACCCTTCTCCGAGGCACGAATCCCCCAGAAAAGCGTGTTTTCAATGCATGAAGTTTCTC
>JAKAIL010000233.1 GCA_021825235.1 Bacteroidota bacterium
TTCAATCCCATTATACACTTCGCCCATTGGTGCGGCCTGGCCAAAGTTTATTAACATGAAATCGTCAATCAGCTCTTCCATCGAGCTGTAAATCTGTCCTTTCTTTGGCACAACCCGTTTGGCATCTCGGGCAGAGTAATCGCCCGTGGGAAGTTTATCGAGACATTGTCGAACAATTTTCGCCGATTGCTGCATCTCCTCGAAACGGACCATATAGCGGGCTAAAACATCGCCTTCGGACTTGGTTATGACATCGAAATCCAACTCGTTATACACGAGATAGGGATTATCACGCCGCAAGTCCACAGGAATTCCGGAGCCGCGTAAGTTCGGGCCGGTCCATCCCAGATCGAGGGCTTCATCGGGCGGCATAATGCCAATTCCCGCCGTTCGTTCGAGAAAAATGCGGTTCTTATGAAGCATCGCCGCTATTTCACGCAATGCATCCGCAAATCCATCGAGGAATGCACGGATCATCTTCACACCTTCGTCCGTAATATCCTGGGCCATACCGCCAATACGCATGTAACTCACAGTAAAACGAACGCCGGTCACAACATCGAAAATATCGTAGAGTTTTTCGCGCTCGCGCAACGCCCAGACGAAGACCGTGAGGGCGCCAACGTCCATCGAAAGAGCGCCAATGGCCATGAGGTGAGAAGAAATGCGAGCGAGTTCCGCGCAGATCACGCGAATATATTGCCCACGCGATGGCAATTCCAAGCCAAGAAGCTTCTCGACCGCCATCACATACGCGATGTTATTGGCAACCGGTGAAATGTAGTCCAGCCGGTCGGTATGCGGGATGAACTCGTGGTATGTCATATTCTCCGCCAACTTCTCGTAGCCGCGATGGAGATAGCCGAGCTCGCACTCCGCCGAAATGACGGTTTCGCCATCGAGCCGAAGCAGCACACGCAACACGCCGTGTGTTGCCGGGTGCTGCGGGCCGAGATTGAGGACCATCTGGTGCTCGAGCGTGTCGAGTGTTACTGTGGTGTCCTTCGACATCAGCGCCTCGACAATGCGCTGGCGCGGTGGTACTTCCTGAGGCGTCGATTGGCGTGCTACAATTTCTTCGTCAACTAAGCTCATTAGATTAAAACTTTTGTACTTCCAAGCCGCAGTTAAAATTATTCTCCCCTGTCTGCCACTGAGAATCTCGGATCGGCATCTTCATGATGAGGCAATGGAATCGAACCAGGCACCCCCATGAGCGGAAAGTCTTTACGGAGCGGATAAAATTCGAAATCGTCGGGAAGATACATGCGGCGCAAATCGGGGTGACCATCGAAGGTTACGCCGACCATATCGAAGGCTTCTCGCTCGTGCCAGTTCGCTCCGCTCCAGACAGAAGTGAGCGATGGAACATGCGCATCGCGCTCATCGCAGCGTACTTTGATAAAAATGCGCTGTCTTGTTTTATGGTTACGAATGTTATAGGTTACCTCGAAACGATCCCGTTTTTCCATCCGGTCCGTACCGAGCGCATCCATCAAATGGAGAAACCCATACTCATCCTTTAGTCGTCGTGCAACAGCGAGAATCTGGTCGCGACCAAAGAGCGCAGCTTCCTCTGTCCCAACGGTAATTTTTTCGAACGAAAGATTCGGGTCTTTTTCTTTTAGTTGCTCGAATGTAAACATGCGTTACGGATGAGAGATTATTTGTTTGGCCGGACCTTCGATCATCGGGATCGGAATGTCCATCGGCTTCTGCTCTTCATGACCGATGATCGTTCCCTTGCGGAAGGGGCGATCGTGCTTGATTTGGTCCTGAATCATCATCAGCCCCTTAAGGAGCGAATCCGGGCGGGGCGGGCAGCCGACCACATACAAATCGACCGGTAAGAATTGGTTGATGCCCTGCACCACGGAATACGTACGATAAATGCCGCCACTCACGGTGCATACGCCCATGGCAATGACCCATTTGGGGTCTGGCATTTGGTCGTAAATCTTGCGGACCACTTTGGACATTTTGTAAGTAACCGTTCCCGCTACGATAAGTAAGTCCGACTGGCGGGGCGAGAACCGAAATACTTCGGCACCGAAGCGGGCCACGTCGTAGCGCGGTCCGGCAAAGTGCATCATCTCGATCGCGCAGCAGGAAATTCCAAGCGGCATCGGCCAGACCGCGTTACGCCTGGCCCAGTTCACAAGATCATCGATCTTGCTGGTGATAAAACCTTCCGATTGCAGTTCTTCTATCATAAATTCTCCCTAACCTGAATTACACGGATAATGCGGATTTCCTGGATTGATTCTCAGCATTCTCCATAAAATCAGTATTTTCCGTTCCAAAAAACATCGAGTGGGTAAACTTACCAAAGTATCCCACCTGGAATGATTCATATAAATTCCAAATCCTGAAAATCCGCATCATCCGTGTAATCCCGGTTCCGGTTTAGTCCCATTCCAACGCACCTTTTTTCAGGATGTATATATACCCCACAAAAAGTAGCGCAATAAATAAAAACATTTCCCACAGCGCATAAGCTCCGAGGGCCTTGAACGTCACAGCCCACGGATAGAGAAAAACCAGTTCAATATCGAAGATAATAAAGAGCATACCGACCACATAGTATTTCACGGAGACGCGCTCACGGGTCGTACCGATCGGAATCATGCCCGACTCGTAGGTCGAAAGCTTCTGGTAATTCGGCTTCCGGGGTCCGATCCATTTGCTAAGGTTCGCCATAATGATGCCGAAAAGGACGGCAATTGCCATCATGAGCGCAATAGGTATATAGTAGCTGAGCATGAAGTGAGAATGATAAAATTTCGAACCTGTTTATAACACGAATCGTAATCCTTGAATTCACGCAGATTGAAGGTTCCGAAGGTTGTGCTAATTTTAGGTTTCCCTGTGTTTCCCTGTGCCTATGAAATCTACTACGCCTCGCCCGAAACGCAATGCTGGGGTTAAAAAGCCATTGGAAGTGCCATTTCCCGTCCGGAGCGAAAGCCGGAACGATGGCAGTGCACCGAGGGAACCGCGCCGGGTTACCACCCGCACCATCCGCGAGATGAAAAGGCGTGGCGAGCGCGTGGCGATGATTACCGCATACGATTACACCTTCGCGCGCCTTTTCGATGAGGCGGGCGCGGACATACTGCTCGTGGGCGATTCGCTTTCGAATGTGATTCAAGGCAATGAAACGACGATCCCTGTCACGCTGGAGGAAATGATTTACCATGCTCGCCTTGTGGTCCGCGGGGCGCGAGAACACGCCATGGTGATCTGCGATATGCCCTTTATGAGCTTTCAAGTCACGGTGGAAGAAGGCTTTCGAAATGCCGGACGTATCATGAAGGAAACCGGAGCAGGGGGAGTGAAAATCGAAGGCGGTGAACGCGTTGCCGATCATGTCCGCCGTATGAGCGAAGCTGGAATTCCCGTGATGGGACACCTTGGGCTTACGCCGCAATCCATTCACGAATTTGGCAGTTATCGCACACGGGGCACGACGAAAGAAGAAGCCAGTCGCCTGAAGCATGATGCCAAGGCGCTGGAAGAGGCGGGTGTCTTTGCCTTAGTGCTCGAAAAAATTCCGGCCCAGCTTGCGAAAGAAGTTACCGACTCGCTCCAGGTGTCAACAATAGGAATTGGAGCCGGTCCGCATTGCGATGGCCAGGTCCTCGTCATGCACGATATGCTGGGGTTAACTGAAGAATTTCACCCTCGTTTTGTGCGCCGGTACGCGTCTCTTGCCAATACGGTACGCGAAGCTGTGAGCAAATACGATTCAGATATTAAGAAAGGAAAATTCCCGAATAAAGAAGAATCGTATTAGCCAGGACTTCGTATAAGAAAAAAGTCGATTGGGAATAGTTGATTCTATTGCGCGTGGCGAAGATGCCCTGTTAATGGCTAAAAATAATTTTTCCCGATTTCACGCGCCAACCATTTTTTGTTCGTATATTCGTGTCGTGAACTTCACTTAATTCTTTAAAACATGAAACTTTCTACTGGTTCTCGACTACACGGGTCACGGGTCACGGGTCACGGCTCACGGCTCACGGCTCACGGGTCACGGCTCACGGCTCACAGCTCACGGCTCACAGCTCACGGCTCACGGCAAGTCGCGTAAGTAGCGTCTTTATTGCGCTCCTTGCGTTTAGTATTGCGCAACATTCAGTCATACGGGCGCAAACCGTCCCGCATAAAGCTTCGGCGATCACGTTTTATTTCTCAAATAGCAAGCAGCAATCAGACGTCCGGCCAGGCAATAAGACAGACAATCCCCTCGACGCTCCCCTGTGTGCTTGCTACCTTTACTCCAACCTCGTTTCGATTCCGCCATGCAACGGTCAGCCTGTGGCGGATGGTGGTGCGAAGCCGCTTACTTCAGATTCGTGTTGCTGCGTTGATCTCTCAGTCTGGGATTCGTGCAACGTTAACTTATGTGGTTTCGATATCACGTTTGATAACGATAATTTCGATCCATTATGTCAGGTTTGTGCACTTCCTCCCGGATGGATTTTTACACAGAATCCGGATGGATCGCTGAGTTTGGACTATAGTGGCTCGGATTGCAGCAGTTCAGTTGGGCCAGTCCCCATGCATTTTCAATTCTGTGGACACAACTCATCCGGCTCGCTCGGATACACCGTGTGCGGATATGCTTGCACTCAAGATCCGACAACGGGTCGATGCGTGCGCGGGGGTGAATGGTGCTGCAAGCACTTCACTTCTACAGTAAATTGCGGCTCAGCGGGTGTCGCCTCCGTTCCGGATACTAAACCGCTGACTGTCGATGCCGGCTACCCAAATCCGGCAACGTCCTCTATCCGGTTCGATTATTCGGCGCCAAACGAAGCCACGATGACCCTTATCCTGGTCAATGTGCTTGGAACGGTTTTGAACACGACGAGTACTGTCGTCTCGAAAGGCGACGGAAGTATTACGATTGGCCTCGCAGGCGCGCAACCTGGAGCCTACTATTGTGTTTTTGAATTGAATGGCCAGCGCATAACGCGGCGTATTCAGATAAAATAAATTTGCTCATCGGCGATAAGCGAAGCTTGCCACAACAGTGGGCTTCGCTTTCGACGGATTTCATTCGAATGATTATTATGAAACGACTTAGTATCCTTTCCATTCTTCTTTGTGCCACATCCATTGCCCACGCTCAGCAGGCCGGACAGCTCTATATTACTTCATACGACGACACCGGCGACGTTGTTTATATATGTCATGGCCAAGCGCAAAATTCCGTCACCGTCAATTTTGCGTTGGTAAATTTAAATCCGAGTGTTCCGCTTACGGTCGATTCCATCGTGCCATCGGGGGACACAAGTGTGTTTCAACAGCAACAACGGGAGTATGCGAGCTTCGTGCTCGCTAAAGGCGGCGCGTCCGGGGCCGACGCTGTGTATGCACCAAATCGTATCGGCGATGATACCATCCATGAGACTGCTTATTACAATGGTGAATTCAGTGCTTCGGCAAGCATTATATTTCATGCTCGAAGTAGTCCCAATATAGCGCTCTATGGGTTCACTACTCTGACCGACTTTTCCATGGGTGGATATGGTTTCGGGAATGTTGATTTTACTGAGGAGATCGACACGATGCATGACAAACTGAACTCGGGCACGACGTATATTGTCGACTCCTCAAAGTCAATGAAGAATGGTGGATATAAATTTGGTGACATTCCCGTTATCCTTCGTTCCTGCGGCGGCGCCATAATCGATTCCATATACGAGGTGGGCGATTTTTCTGAATTCGCGTTTGATCCATTCCCAACGTTGCCATACACGATTCAAGGAGATGACTCGCTCGTGTTGAATTACGAATTTACTCCGAAAGTCGTGGATGAAACCGGCAGCCGGCATCATTATCTCGTCTTCCATTCGACCGATGGGCATTATCTGACATGGAGCTTCGAGTATAAAGTATATCCGGCATCATCGGTAACGCCCATCACTGAATCGCCAAGTGGTATTAGGATTTTCCCAAATCCAGCGACGAACGAAGTTCAAATCCAGGGCGGCCCGACGGGAACCGTGCGGCTCTTCGATCTTCTTGGCCGCGAACGTGCGGAAGTGGCTACGAATGGATCCAAGGCGATGCTGGATGTTTCCAAGCTCGAACCCGGGACGTATTTTCTAAGGATTGGAAATCAATCGTCGAGCGTTGAAATCGCGCGATGAATCAGGTCAGG
>JAKAIL010000234.1 GCA_021825235.1 Bacteroidota bacterium
CACATCGTTTGTGATGCGTGTAATCAGCCGCCCGACCGGATTCTTATCGAAGAAGCTCATCGAAAGCTCCTGCAGGTGCCCAAATAGCTGACGTCGCAAATCGTACACCGTTTGCTGGCCGATCCAGGCCGTAAGCATGGTTTGCCCGTAAAGGATGAGCGATTGCAGGACCAGGCTCGCAACAATGATAGCGACAATCATCATTAGGCCGCCATAATTACCAGGTACAATGTATTTGTCAATGGCAATCATCGTCAGGTATGGGCGTAAGGGACCCAGCGCCGAAACGACGATCGTAATCACAATGGCGAGCACGACTTTCCATTTATACGGCGCAAGGTATTCTACCAGCCGCCGCATGAGCCGCGCATCGTAAGCTTTGCCTAATATTTCTTCTTCCTGTGGCACCGTCCCCAGAACCTGGATTACACTGATTTAAGCGGATTACGCAGATGAACATGCGTTGCATCCTCTCCTAAAATGAGGTGGAGAAAAGATGAAAAGGGTATTGCATTCCATTAATCATTCCCTTCAATCCGAATGATATGAACAAAATTATTGCAAAGTCGTCTCAGGAGCGAGGGGCTAAAACGAATTCTGATGAAAGAAATGGTGTTCTTTCCGTTTCCATGCCAGACCACATCTCCGCTCCGCTTGCTCCGGTCCCGCCGGAATTGATCGAACTGCCTGTTCTAAGTGTTCCCGGCATTCCCAATAGGGACCGCCTTATCGATAAGCCCGAAAGCAATTGCGGCGTCATCGGCGTCTATAACCATCCGGAAGCCAGTGTTATCGCCTATTATGCGCTCCATGCGCTGCAACACCGGGGGCAGGAAGCGGCAGGAATCCTTTCGGCCCACTGCGAAGACACTCCGAAGGGCAAGAAACGAGGCTTTGCGATTCACAAAGATAATGGCCTTGTGCTCGATGTCTTCAAAGACCACAAGATTTTAACGCAAGTCTTGAAAGGCGATTCCGCGATCGCGCATAACCGCTATTCCACGACCGGCGCCAGCGGCAAGATCGAAAACATCCAGCCCTTCTTCATGCATTACCGCATGGGGAACTTCGGCCTTGCCCACAATGGGAACCTCACGAATACCCACACGCTCCGCGATGAACTGGAATCCCAGGGCACGATCTTTCAGACCAGCACCGATAGCGAACTCATTCTTCATTTGGTAGCACGGTCACGGGAAGCAACACAGACCGACCAGATCCGCGATGCGCTCTTACAAGCGCGCGGTGCCTACTCGCTCGCGATGCTCACCGATTCCTCGCTCGTTGCCGCTCGCGATCCACGCGGGATTCGGCCGCTTGCCGTAGGCCGGCTCAAACGGCCCGACGGCGCATGGGCCTACATGGTAGTTTCGGAAACTTGCGCGTTCGATATCGTTGGCGCGGAATACATTCGGGACGTTCATCCTAATGAGATCGTAACGATAGACGAGGAAACGGTCCGGACCGGTGAAATTCATTCCACGCATATCCTCGAACACGCTCCGCCGCCTACCTACTGCATCTTCGAGTATATCTACTTCGCGCGGCCCGATTCCAAGGTCTTTGAAGAAAACGTGGACCGCGTGCGGCGTCGGCTTGGGAAATCCCTCGCCACAGAATCGCCTGTAGCCCATGAGCCGTCGCGCAAGGTAACGGTGATTAACGTTCCAGATTCTTCGAACACGGCTACGCTCGGCTACGCCAGCCAGAACCAGAAGCTTGGCAACCAGACGAAGTATCAGATCGGTCTTATTCGCTCGCACTATGTGGGCCGAACGTTCATCCAGCCCGGCCAGGACCGCCGCGAGATGAAGGTGAAAGCGAAGTATAATACCGTGAAGGGCGTGCTCAAGGATAAGAAGGTCGTCGTTGTGGACGATTCCATTGTTCGCGGAACGACTTCCAAGGCGCTCATTCATCTCATTCGCGAGGCCGAGCCGAACCAGGTGCATTTGCGCATCACCGCGCCACCGATTACACACCCGTGTAAGTACGGCATGGACTTTCCCAGCCGCGCGGAACTCATTGCCAATCACCACTCGGACGAAGCGGAAATTGGCAAAGCCATCGGCGTGGACTCGCTCCGCTACCTCTCCGTGAAAAAGTTACTCGAAAGCGTTCCGCACAAGAATAAGTCCGGTAATGCCATCGGGTATTGTACCGCCTGCTTTACGGGAAATTACCCCGTCCCCTTCGACGATGAAGCACAGGAAAATGATGACTGAGCCTGATTACAGCGACCGCAGGGAGCACAAGGACCGGAGAGGCTGGTTAGGTCAAAAGAAATTGCCTTGGAAGTGAAGAACGGGCTTTTTGCATCTTCCGTTAGACGCTCGATGCTACGATGGCCGTTTCTTTTCCTGCTGCTCGCCGGTAACGCGATAGCACAGTCGCCACCGAAGGTTTCGCTCGAAGCCAACCAGGATTCCATCCGGACGATTATCGTTAAGTTCCGCACCATGGCCGGGATGAGCGATACCGCCGTTCTCGCGGAACTGCGCGCTATCAGCTCTTCGTCGGACATTATGCGGCCCGTCTTCCGGCGACCACCCGCGCCATCGAATGCCGCCCAAAGTATCGCTCCCACGGATTCCATCGGTCTCGATCGCATCATGCAAGTTCCGCTCAAGCCCGGAATTACCGCGCAGGACGCCGTGCGTGAATTATCCGGGCAAGCTACGTTCGAGTATGTCGAGCCGAACTACCGTTACTTCATTCAGACGGGCGAGCACATCCCGAACGATCCCCTTTTCTATGCCCAGTGGTGGCTCGAACACATTCATGCCCCCCAGGCCTGGGCCATTACCGAAGGCGATAGCACGATTCATATCGGCTTCGTCGATACCGGCGTCAATTGGCTGCACCCGGACCTAAAGTTCCAGTTTGCAGTAAATCCGAAGGAAGACATTAACCACGACGGTCTCTTCGAAGCATGGCCCTCGGATTCGCTCGGAGTCAATGCCCGCGGCGACACCGTCTATGGTGATTTGGATGGCAAGGACCACGATGGCAACGGCTACGCAAACGATGTGATCGGCTATGATTTCGTCGATCAGGAATGGCCAAATGTTGGCGATTGGTCTGGCCGCGATGCCACGCCCGAAGACGAAAATGGCCATGGAACTGCGGTCGCCGGTATTCTCTGCGCCCAGCAGGATAACCACATCGGAATTAGTGGAATCGCTCCAAAGTGCAAACTTGTGGTTCTTCGCGCCTTCGATGCCAACGGCACCGGCGAGGACGATGATATTGCTTCGGCCATCGTCTATGCTGCCGATAACCACGTGCAGATTCTCAGCCTTTCCTTCGGCGATATCATTCCCTCGCTCCTTCAGCGCGATGCGATCCGCTACGCCGTTTCCAAAGGTGTGACGGTCTTCGGTTCGAGCGGCAACGATGGGACCACCGGTCCGAACTATCCCTCGGATTTCGATGAAGTTGTTTCCGTGGGCGGCACGACGCAGCAGGGACTCTATCCCTTTACTACGCATGGCGCGGAACTGGACGTTGTCGCTCCTGCCAATGATGTTTACACGACTGCATTGGGTGGTGGGTATAATCCTTCGTTTTCAGGCACGAGCGCGGCATCTCCAATTGCCGCCGGTGTTGCGGCGCTGCTGCTTTCGAAAAATCCGAGCTTGACGCCGCTCCAAATTCGAAGCATTCTGGAATCCTCGACGGAAGTCGTTGGCGATCGAGCGCACAGCGCCAATGGCCAGGTGGATGCCCTGGCGGCGCTTACCTATCCGGGGACCGCGGCCATCAAAATGGTTACCCCGCACACCCTGGACGAATTCCGTGTGGGCGACACGATTCCCATCACGGGCAGCGCGGCTTCCACGCTCTTCACAAGCTACTCCCTTTCGTGGTTGAAGGATTACCGAAAAGATACCCTTGGCGTGGACCCCTTCGGCAATTACGGGCCCATTCTTTACGACAGCATCGTTGGCGCTACGTTCGATAGCAGCGGTTCCCAACTATTAAGCGGCACGCTGGGAACGCTCGATACGCATGGCTTCGATACCGGCATTTACACGCTGCGCCTGGCGGTTTATTCGAGCGATAACCGCGTGACGGACGAACGCTGTAACATTCGGCTTGCAACCGGCCCGCCCAAATTCGTTCTCTTCAGCGTGGACACGATCTGGGTCAATACCGAGCGCGCGCTGCTTATCCAGGCGACCACGAACATTCCCGCCCAGCTTCAGGTAACCTATGCCGCGCCGGGTGCCAAACTTTCCACCATTTCCGATGATAAGATCGGCTTCGAACATGCCGTCCTCTTACAACGAGAGCAAGCGCCGCCCGGAGTGCCACTCGCAATTACCGCCATACTGCGAACGCCGAACGATGATACCGCAGTCCTCCAAACCACGGCGACGGTCCTCGATGAAGCGGTTCCCGAACAAGGCTTTACTGAAAAGCCGTATGCGCTTCCGCCGGGGCTGGCACTGGATAGCGTGCTCTCGCTCCCGACCGGAGATGAGGTCATCGAAAATTCGTACGATAACGGTGAGCTTACCGTTTTTCAGTTTGATTCCTCGAAGCAGCTATTCCGTGCCGTAGATTCGCTGCCGGATAATGCTTCCCCGCAGGCCCTGGGCAACTCCGTTGGCGATAACCGCCCGGAACTCCTCGTGCAAGGTACGGACACCTGCGGCTGGCATCAGGGGCAGTTCTGCGGCATCACAAGAGTTTACAAGCAATCGCCCGGGCATTCTATCTTAGGCGATCTCATCTTCGAAAACGACACCCTCTTCGGAAGCACCTTCGCGGCGCTCGACGCGGACCACAAACAGGAAATCGTCGGCGTGATCGATAGCGAATGGATGGCCCACAAATATTCGAATGGAGCTTACTCAAGGCTTGGCTATGGCGTGAATCCCACGCCACCCGATTACTATAATCCGAATAATGACTATTCCTGGCCCAATGTAAAAGCCGCCGATCTTCGCAGTAATGGAACCCAGGATTTGGTTACCTTAGACGACGATGCGGACCTCACCATCTACGAACGCGACGCCACGGCACCATCCGGGTTCCGCGCGGTGTATTCGGAGACGAACAACGGGCTTTCCAGTGGCACGCTGCTCGCGGTCGGCGATTTCGATGGGGATGGCCGGACGGACATTGCCTTCGCCTATCACCCGGTGTTTCAGCAAGATACGCTGGACGAATATCATCCCGGTTACTGGACACTCAAAGTGCTCCGCAATCTCGGCAACATGCAGTTTGCGCCGATGACGATAGATCATTTCTATGGCTCGAACCAGAACGACCATTTCTACCTCACGACGCAAACGGGTTCCATCGGACGGCTCACAAATGTGACGGGCCACGCCGTGGACGACCTCGCGGTTTCCTTCTTTCCGAATTTCTATCTACTCGAATATGATTCTGCGACCCATACCATGCGGCCCGTATGGCGCTATCCCATTTCCCAAAGTCCGCGCGGAGCCATTGCGTGGGACTTCGACAAGAATGGCAAGCGCGAATTCGGGTTCCTGACCGGCGATAGCATCCATTTCTTCGAGCACGACAACACCTATGTCGAGCAAACGCCTGCGCCCTCGGGCCTCGATGTTTCCCCGCGCGACACCAATCGCGTGGACTTGGATTGGGGCACGGTCCCGGGAGCGACCGAATATCTCGTCCTTCGTGCGTTGCCAACCGCGCAAACCTTCGATGTGATTGACTCCACCACACGCAGTTTCTACTCGGACACCACAGTTTCGAACGGCGACGATTGGATCTATTCCGTTGTGGCTATTGACCCAAGCTACGCGATACCGGAAAGCGCGCCGGCCTTTTATGGCGAGGCACACGTGCACCCGATGCCCCGCCTGCTCTCGGCGCAAACACTATCGCAGAGTTCCGTTCAGATCCGCACGTCCCAGCCGCCACGCACCATGCGCGTCCTGGCGGGCACGATTATGATCGATGATACGGTCCAGCCAGATGCAATCACCGTGAGTTCCGACAGTGAACTGGTACTGAATCTGCCTCAACCGCTTACGCCAGCCATGCATCGAATGCGTGTGACTTCCTTTAACGTGCGGGACATCTATAATTCTCCCTTCGATACTGCGGATTACC
>JAKAIL010000235.1 GCA_021825235.1 Bacteroidota bacterium
CGAGAGCAGGTACGGCGCGTTCGACATGGATTCCATTCCGCCCGCCACGACCACATTGGCATCGCCCAGCATGACATTCTGCGCAGCCATCATAACCGCCTTCATGCCGGAGCCGCATACTTTATTTATGGTAGTGCATGGTGCGCTGACCGGGATTCCCGCGCCGATAGCTGCCTGCCGCGCCGGCGCCTGTCCCACACCTGCCGTAAGCACGCAGCCCATATAAACTTCGTCCACTTCCTCCGGCTTCACGCCCGAGCGTTCCAAAGCCGCTTTGATTGCGACCGAGCCAAGTTTAGGAGCGGGAACGTCCGCTAAAGATCCGAGAAAAGTACCGATTGGTGTGCGTGCGCCGCGGAGGATTACGGGTGTCATATTATAGTGCTGAGTGCTAAAATGCTGAGAAATCAGAGTTGTTAGAGGGCCATAAAACAACGCAATGAAGTATTTTGTCCCAAATAATGTTATAGGACTCCGACGTAGCACCTCAGCACGTTTAGCACTTCAGCACTTACTACCAGCACTTTGAAGAAAATACGAGTTCTTATCGCCAAAGCCGGATTAGATGGCCATGACCGTGGCGCGAAGGTTATCGCCGCTGCCCTGCGTGACGCCGGCATGGAAGTAATCTACACCGGACTCCGCCAGACGCCGGAAATGATCGCCGAAGCCGCGCTCCAGGAAGACGTGGACGTGGTCGGCATTTCCATTCTCTCCGGCGCGCACATGACGATCCTTCCCCGCGTCCTCAAGCTCCTCCGCGACCGCGGCCTGGACGATGTGCTCCTCACCGGCGGCGGCATCATGTCCAACGAGGACATCGAGGAACTGAAAAAAATGGGTGTGGGACAACTTTTCACTCCCGGCGCACCCATGTCCGCCATCGTCGAGTATATCCAGAATTGGGTTAAGGAACGGGATAAGGCGGCGGTATAAAGAGCCTCACGAAAGCATTGTTCTGTTGTAACTATTGCCTGGCAGTTGCAACAATATCATTCACTTCGAGCACGGATTCGCTATATCCATAAGCCGACACGTGAATCATTGCTAAGCCAAGCTCTTTCAGCGTTGAAACGCCGGAGGGATACAAAATGCGAAGCACCGGATAGAGCCACGCAAAATATTTGTAATACTTCAGCGTGTTTTTCATCCCCTTCGTGGCCCGCAACACGCCGGGACGAAAAGCAAACACGCGCTTGAAGGGCAGCTTCATCAGATCGTTCTCCGTCTTCCCTTTCACCCGCGCCCACATGAGGCGGCCATGCTCAGTGCTATCGGTTCCCTTGCCGGAAATGTAGCAGAAGGTCATATCGGGATTTAATTTCGAGAGCGTTCGGGCAACACTCATCGTGAGATCGTAGGTGATGTGGCGATAATCGGCCTCTTTCATTCCAATGGAAGAAACGCCAAGGCAGAAGAGGCAGGCGTTATATCCCGAAAGCTCGAATTCGACATTAGATAAATCGTAGAAATCGCTGACCACAATTTCCTTAAGCTTCGCATGGCTCATTCCGCTCGGCCTTCGCGTGAGGACAAGCACGCGCTCAACCTCCGGATGCCGAAGCGCTTCGATCAGCACGCCTTCGCCAACCATACCCGTCGCACCGGTGAGAATGACGTGGAGTTTCATTGAGTTTTGATTTTTACGACGCTCGAGGTACTGACATGGAGTCAGCGATTATGGAAAATACCGATAAATTTCACGCCGATCGAGAACTCTATGAACAACAATATCCTCACCTCTGCTTTCAATCCCGACGCGATGAGAACCAATCCGAATTCTAAAGTAATCCTTATGACCCTTCATCGCTTTAACGGAGGGCAAATCCATCAGGCGACGTAACCTGGGTAGGATTTCGAAGACAAGCTCATCGACATTAGCTTGCACCTCCTTGGGAAGGTTGTCGCGGTCCTTGAAAAAAGTCTTCTTAAAACGAACGTTCACTTCCGTCCGACGATCCGTTTCGCTTCTTCCAGATCAAATTCCTCATCGTTAGCGCTTTCCATCATGGCCAAGGCAAGGCCCTCATCGAGCAACGCATCCGATTCGAGTAAACTAAGTGCCTGATCGATGCGCGAACGGTCAATCACATCGGTATCCAATGTAATTACGACGCTGTGGTCTTTTTCCGCAATAGTAATGCCTTCCATACCTTTCCTAATGCCTGCCAGTTTGGTTATGTTCCGCGTTGTGGAAAAGCTGCCGCCGCTTCTCACGCCGCCCGCCGCGGTGGGCGGCAGCGCACAGGCGCGGCGGGTGGGTTTCGTTCCGGGTTCCCCAAGTTCCGTGTAGCGCAGACATTCTTGTCCGCCGCGCGGATCCTTCGGCGAGATCAGGGCATGCTTTTAGTCCGACGGGCTAAAAGCCCGGCGACAGGCTGAAAGCCTGTGCTACACGAGCCGCTTCTCCCGCCGCCCGCCGCGGTGGGTGGCAGCGCGCGGGCGCGGACGGCGAGATTCGTTCCGGGGCGCCAGGCAAACGTCAGAACCTTGATTTTAGGAGATTGTAAAGATTTCTTGATGGAGCTAATCTGGTTAATCGCTTAATCTCATAAAATCAAGGTTCAGACAATGGACGCTTCTCCCGCCGCCCGCCGCGGTGGGCGGCAGCGCGCGTACCATACGTTGCGCCTTAGGATATGTTTGGCGTAATCAATACATGACCCCTCCTTGAGAGTTCTCGAATCGTTACGGACCGAGGTCGCCCATTATTGACTTGAACGTCGTCTATTGAGAGGTCAAAAATATCTCTTATGGCCGAAATGTACGAATCATCGGTGCCGTCGTACCCTGTACTATTAATTCCAAATACCCTTCCATTTGGTGAAAAAACAGGACCTCCACTCGCGCCCCGATGTAAAGCAATATTTGTGCGAAAGCACTGTCCAGGTAAAAGTACTCTATCCCTTCCGGCTGGCAAGTGTTCAATAAGATTCCCATCAAAGAAAGATGGCTCGAACATGACCCGCTGAACGTCCTCGGAAATTTCATTCTTGTACTTCGGATAAGCAAAAGTCACCACTCGAGTATTTATTGCAGGTATCTCCGAATCCAATATTAGTAGAGGATTAATCATCGGTGTTCCGTCCAATACATGAGACATCGGCGCACCTACGCCAACTGCCACATCAGATTTTGGATGCGCGGCAAACCTTAATATGGGGCGATGGAGGAATGTTTTATTGGGTCTGAATTGGATGAGTCCGATCGGGAATTCTTCTCTCCCATTCTTGAATGGGGCATTAAGAACGTGCTTGGCTGTTGCGAACAAACCATTATTGCTGATAAAGAAACCAGTACCTAAAAGGTGTAATCTGCCTTCATTATCGTATCGGACGATAGGGAATATCCCTTCATGGTGACGAACGTCCTGGTCATTACCGTCCTTAATGCTATATGCGCCAGCCGTAGCCTCGCCGCGTAACGGCTCTAACGACTCAGAGTACACAATGTGACTGTATAAAGCGAAAACTTCCAAGCCGGTCCTTGCGGTTGGCCTAAAGTAGGAATTAATTCATATCCCCCATCCCGTCCGGCGGCACGGCGGGTTTCTTAAAATAGTTACGCATACATCAGCCTTCCCTTCGGTGTGGGGATGGGCTCGTCCATATCGCGTGTCATTTCGATCCACTCCTGCATAACGGTCTCTGCCATCTGGAGACATTCCGCGTAGGTCTCGCCATCGGCGAAGCAACCAGGAAGTTCGGGCACTTCAGCGATGAAACGGTCGTCCTGGTCGCTCCAATAGAGGATGACTTCGAAGCGGTTCATATCCCCGGTTGCAACCCTTGCTGCTTTAGCGCCGCTGCGACAAGCTGGCGCACCGTTTCTTCCACGCTCAATTTTCTTTCGCGGGAAAGGCGTTCTACTTGCTCGGTCAACGAATGCGGCATTGTCACAAAAACCGTTTCCTCCGATTTCTTGATCATCGGTGGCGGCACTCGATGCCATCCAGCCGGATCGAGGTATTCGGTCGAATCGGCTGCGGACCAAAATTCGAATTCTTCGTCCTCATTCTTAAACTCAGGGATTGGTTTGAGTTTGCTCATGATATTGCTTCCTCTCTTTTTCATTCATCGGTCGCGTACAAATCGGCCGTAACTTGCCGTTTCGTTCCGTGTAAACGATGAACAGGTAACGGCCTGAGTCGGTTCGACTCTTGACAATCCTCCGCTTCTCTGGACCAAAATCCCTATTGGCGTCATATTCCACGAATGGTTCATTCCTCAATGCCTGTTCCGTTTCGTACGGCGCGACGTGATGCTTCTTCCAATTTTTCCAGACATTGCCATCGTCCCACTCGATTCCGTCATAACGGTCAATGATTCCCATCGCACAAAATTACGAAAACCGGAGGGCAGCCCGCTCGGGCTGCCCTCTTTGGGAACGCATTAATACATATCCCCCATCCCACCCGGCGGCATGGCCGGCATGGCGGGTTTATGCGGGTTCTTCCTCAAGCTCATCCTCTTCTTCCCATTCGTACTTATGGAGAGTTCCAATTGGGAATTTCTCGGACGCATGGAGTATCTCGATGCCCATGAGTTTTCCGTCCTCAGTCATGTCGAATGAAATACCATCAGGGCCTTCCTCCGCAAAATCGGGCTCTATGTCGGAAAGCTGGATATAGGCGGTGTCGGCTTCTTTATCGTAAGATATCTTCATTCGATTTTGCAACAGCGTCCTATCCAAAAAAATCCCACGCATCCCATCCATCCCAGTTCAGACATTCCCGCCGCCCGCCGCGGTGGGCGGCAGCGCGCAGGCGCGGCCGGCGAGTTTCGTTCTGGGTTCGCAATCGACGAATACTACGAGTTCCCGTCTCGAACGTTAAGGACAATTTTATCCATCACAGAAACTAAACCTTGCTCAACGATTCTCCAAGCTTTTTCATTCGCAGTCGATGCTGATGCGTAACCCCAAGTATTCGGCTCATCATCTTCTCCAACTAAAGGAACCGTAAATTCACGTTTAGCACCTCGCTTATCAGTCACCGTAACCTCCAAATGTGCGGTTCCCACCCAATGTCCTTGAGCTTGCTTGTTGCTGATAAAAGTTTGAGAAGAACTTGCTGCGGCTACGGCGGAAGACCATGGTCCACCTGCTGCAGCAACAGCAGTTGAATTTTGGGAGTAGATAAAACCTTGATCGATGAGTCTTACACCGAATTGAGCAGTAAGGTCTTTGATACTAATGGTAACTTTAACTGTGCTATCTGGCTGCTTCTCAAAAAATTCGACGTTTTTTAGAGCGTGCGGATAAATGCTCATCAAACCCGATGTCATCGATGCGATCACCTCATCGCGGTCTTCAGGTGTGCTTCGTTGATCTTCTACTGAAAATAAAACTGGTTTATTTAAGTAAATGCTCGCTCTGGTTTGACTTATGAAGTTAGGGACGTAAGTTCTGGTCGTGGCGCAACTAGCCGTCAAAAGAACGATAGCGAATAGAACGTATTTTATCTTCATATTAGCAAGGATGATTGTGGCAAATGCGGTGGCTGGATTACATTCCCATTGACCCCCCGTATACTGCATTTTCAGGAAACCCGTAAGCTTTGTTTAGGAATCTAAAATGTGGTGGCCAATAAAATTCTTCCGTATCAACGGGATGATTTCCAAAAGCGAAATAACCAGCATAATAACCATGAGAATATGACTCCTTCAAACCCTCGTTCTTATTTTTTACAGCATAATTTATTATATCGAAATCTGGTGGCCTAAGCTGATACAATGCTTCAAAGCCATCCAGCCCCCCTTGGAAATAAGATTTAAGAGTACCTGCAGTTATATTCTGATTAGCTCGTATTTCAGGATTTTCACCTCTCTCAATTTCTTCATTATTTTTCTCAATAAACTTTTCTACAGCTCTTAATTTGTCGTATGCATAATCTTTCCATTTCTCTAGATATGATCTCGCCCTTGTGACATCGGTTCGCATCGATCGGATTAGGGGTAAGCAGTAATCGATAAAAATTTCAGCTGATGCCCGATCGACTTTTTCCTGCAGTGACTTAACTCTATTAGATCGGAA
>JAKAIL010000019.1 GCA_021825235.1 Bacteroidota bacterium
TTTCAGCGTTGGCAAAAAGTTTCATAAGTTCTCCTGCAAAAAAAGTAAAGTTTCAAATTACCTCGGCGGGAGACGAGTGGACGAGACTCGCCGAAAGCAGACCGTGGGAGCCGTAGGGCTTGTCCCCAAGGTGGGGGCAAGTGGCGGTTCGAAAGTATTCCGCTGGCAGGAAACCAAGGGTTGTGCCGTTAGCAGAAGTCGGTCACTTTAGATAATTTGGAATCGGGAGGGAAACCAAAGAGCGTAAAAATTTTACGTCTTCAGTTAAATTTCATTACACGATCTTGGAGGAATTAGCCCCTAATTTCCCACAATGACCCACAACGTCGAATTTGAGGATTGAACAAAAATGAACGGGCATTTTACTCCCGCATTTCCATAGGCCAGCGTCCTATTTTGGGACAGTCTTTAGTTCCAAAGAACGGATTCGAGGGTGAATTGGGGGTCGAAAATGGGTCGAAGCTGGCTGAAGAATCACGGCGGAGGAACGAAACATCCCTGCCGCGTGGAACTAAAATGGACCGAGAATTCGGGTTATCCACATATTTTGGGCGAAAACCTCGTTTTGGCGGCGTTTCAGACGCATAACTGCATATTGCGCACACATTAAAGTCAAGATATCAGTTATCCACAATGCGTGTGGATAACTGGCTGTCCAGTCCCGTGCAGGTCAGGCCGCGGCCTTCTGCTCGGCGCTTTCGGATTCGTCCGTCTTTTCTTCGAGAACGGCAATTCCGTTCTTGGTCTCGATCTCATAAAGTTCCAGAAAGCGGTACATGGTGGAGCGGCTGATATCGAGCTTGAGCGCCGCCTCGCTGATGTTGCCTTCGCAGGCGTGCAGCGCATGATAAACGGCGTGGCGTTTTAAATCTTCGAGCGGAACGACATTTTTATTTTTGATGGGATCGAAAAAGTCCTTCATGGTCTCATAGGCTTCATCGAGGTCCTGAATTTCGTAGTTCTGGCGAATGGGTAACGGCAAATCGCGCAACTGAATCGTTTCATCGTCGGCCAGGAGGACGGCCCGCTGAATGACGGATTCGATTTCCCGAATGTTCCCAGGCCAGGCATACGCGAGCATGGCTTCGACGGCCGGCTTGGAAATGGAGGTGACCTGCTTGCCCTGCCGCGCGCAATACCGTTTGAGGAATGCTTCGGCCAGGAGCAGCACATCGCCGCGGCGCTGGCGGAGCGGCGGTAACGTAATGGGGAACGCCGAGATGCGATAGAACAAATCTTCGCGGAACCGTTTGTCCTGAATGGCATCGTGCAAGTCCACATTGGTGGCGCAAATAATGCGGACGTCCACATGGATGGATTCAGTTCCGCCAACGCGCTCGAACTCGCGCTCCTGCAAGGAGCGCAGGAGTTTTGCCTGGAGCATAAGGTCCATATCGCCGATCTCATCGAGGAACAACGTTCCACCGTCGGCAGCCTCGAATTTTCCGATCTTGCGTCCGAAGGCGCCCGTGAAACTGCCGCGCTCATGGCCGAATAGCTCGCTTTCCAGCAGTTCCCTCGGGATTGCCGCGCAGTTGATGACCTGGAACGGTTTATCGCGGCGGGGCCCGTTGGCATGGAGCGCGCGGGCGACGAGTTCCTTCCCGGTTCCCGATTCGCCTAAGATGCACACCGTGATATCGCTCTCGGCCGCTTTGCGCATGAGCTTGAAAATCGTGTGCATGTGGGGATCGGCGGAAATGATATTCGAAAAATCGAATTGATTATTCAGCTCGTATTGCAGCGCGCGGACCTTCTCGTGGAATGTATAGGTCGCCAGCGCATTGCGAATGATGACCTGCAATCGTTCCGTGTCGATCGGCTTGGTGAGATAATCGTACGCGCCGGCCTTCAGCGATTCGACGGCAACGGCAATGCTTTCCTGCGCGCTAATCATGACGACGGGCAGGAACTCATCGCCGCTACGCAAGGCGCGCAGGACGTCGATTCCGTTCAAATCCGGAAGCTGGATATCGAGCAGGACCATGCGTGGGTGCTTTTCGCGCATCGCGATAATGGCGGATTCGCCATCGTGGGCGACAATGGCGGGGTAATCCCATACCGCATGGACCCAATGATAGATGAGGTCGGCGACGAAGGGTTCGTCATCGACGATGAGGATCGGGGATTGGGTCGCCTCGGCGGTGATGGCTCCGTCGGCGATTCCGGAACGTTGTTTCGGGGCAAGCTCCGCGCGGGACGGCAAAGGTTCCGGCGTGGGGATGCGTTCGGGGGTGGCGCGCTGGGTTGCCGGAGGTGCGGGCATTTTTGCCGTCTGTAAGGCAAACGCACGACCTCTTGTAACCCGGCCAGTATGGCTGGGTATCCGTGGGCGTATATCAGTTTTTAGCATTGCAAACTAAAGCTAAAGTGAAGGGGATCAAGTCATTAGCAAACTTTATGATTCCTTGGCATTTTTTGTCTCAAAATTGCACAATGACATCATGTTAATGTTCAAAATTGAGACTCTGGTTTCCTTAAGATGGACAATTATGCCTAAAGTGTATTAAAATTCTAATAAAGTGGGGAAAAGTGTTGATTTTTGATTTAATTTTGTGTCTCAGAATCATACAATTGCATTTTGGGGAACGGTACGGATAACTTTTCTGTCCAAAAGGATTAGGTTATCTTAATTCCATCCTGCTTTGCCAAAAATTCAATTAAGGTTAAAAAATTTTCCTAATAAGGTGTAATTTTTTTCGATTAGGGAGATTATTAATAGTTAAGCCGAAGATATTGGCTATAGCGTCGTGAAATGAAAAGCCACTGAGGTAATCATTCTTGGGGACAATGAAATTGCGGCCGCATTCTTAGCAGCGAAAGCATGCAGTCCATACTGGAAATGCACGAAGAGCGCGTGGAGCGATTCGGAGACGAGCGCGATAGGAATGACCAGTCCAAAACTGGTCAGGATTCGCCCATTTCGTCCGAAAACGCGCAGCCAGGAAGCACTCATTCCGCCGGAGCGAGCCAGTGGATGGCGGAAGCGCAGGAAGAAGCCGCGCGGCGTAGGGCTGGGCATTCGACGAGTGCCCGTTATTCCATAGCTACGATTGCGGCACCACGTTCACTTTCAGCAACTGGACCGCTGGCGAACGACCATTCCGACGAGGCGCTCTTCCTGCAATATCAACAGGGAGACGATCAGGCCTTTTTCACAATTTATGAGCGGTATAAAGCCAGCATTTATGCGTATTGCGCTCAGGCACTTTTGAGCGCAGGACTTTCACGCGAAACCGTGGAAGACACCTTCCAGGATGTTTTTCTTCGGCTGGTGCAATACCGTGACACGTTTACCGGCGGCGATTTCAAGCCATGGATTTTTACCGTAACCCGGCATTCGTGTCTGAGCATAAAGAAGCGCACGTTTCGGCAGCACTCCGGAATCGAATACATCGGAGATGGTGTAAACTTCGATGACGATGTTGCCAGTGAAGTGAGACAGGCATTTGCAGTGGGCGATGACCCACTCGAACGAATGTCGCAAGAAGAGCAGACCGGACTTTTGCTGGCTGCTATCGCGAAACTTCCGGAGGAATTTCGCGAAGCACTAATGCTAAGCGAGTACGAAGGGCTTACGTATGATGAGATAGGCCGTATTTTAGGAGCATCGCTTTCAACGATTCGGATTCGTATATTCCGGGCGAAGGCACGGCTCCGAAAAATGCTCCTGCCGGTACTCGGAGATCCTATTGCGGCAGACGCCGATGAGGACACAACAGAATAAGTTTAATCTTGTGCATAAAATAATTCAATAAGGAAATGCATACTCAAAACAGCGCATCGGGTGCAAATTCCAGTCACACCACGACCACGGAAGAACTCATCGTGCAATATTTAGATGGCGAACTCGTCCGCCGGGAACTCGAAACGGTACTGTTCGACCGCTTGGCCCATTCGGAGGAAGCCCGAACGCTTCTGCGCGAATATCTGGTGATGCGGGGCGCTATTCGGCAAAGCCATCAGGATGAGCGATTCCAGCTTTCGAACGAACTCGATGCACGGACGCGTGGACGGATTGAACAACTGTTCGAGACCATCGCCGTGGAAGGTTTCGATACGGCTCTTCCTCTTGCTACAACACCGGGCATGCTTATAGCCGACCAGCCCGCTATTACAACGAATGCTGCTACGCGGCGCCTGAAACGTAGGGTTTTTCAATCGAGTCTGGCTGTACTTGCGTTGTTCGTTGCTGTGGGTACCACATGGTTTATTACGCGGACCTCGGATGAACACGGAACGATTCACCAATTGGCTCAGAAGGTGCCGGTTACAATGGAGAACCAAACGCAACAAGCTACAATCTCTGGTGTTCCAGTTTCGAATGTGAAGACAGAAGATGCTCCATTCCGATTGCCAAGCCACGAAAACCGTGATCTCTCTTCTGCACCAAAATCAATTACAAGAGCCACTTCCTATGCATCCGCTGGACATACTGTTCAATCTATTCAACCAAAAGCCGCTCCGCCTAGCGTATCGAATTCGGATGATATTATGATTTCCGATCGCTTCGGAAAAGCGATTGAAGCGGCGGGAAAACACGAGGTAGTCATTTCGCGGCAGGACCGGCTCTGAGCGTTCTTACGGATTTAATATTCTTCCTGTAGCCGTGGCACGTGAACATATCTCGATACCTAAGCGAAGCGGCAGCAAGCTTCGTGCTATGGTACTGGCCGTGCTTTTCTTTGTATTGCCACGCATAGTGTCCGCGAAGCATGTTCTTCCTCGGTCACCCGAGCCGGAAAAATATCAGAATGCGGATGCCTTAAATCAAGAAAGTATTGAGGACCTAATAAAAGATCGCATCGATAGTGAATGGAAAATTGCGGGACCGAACTTTGTGCCGGAACTTATGCGCACGGAAGCCGACTACGCCAGATTGAGCGTAACTTCTCACGATGTGCTCTACGAAGCAAGCTTCCATTTACAGCCACATTATTATAACCATGCCTCACTTGGCCCGGATACGAACTATAGTGTGTATGCCGACCAGCCGATCATGTATTATATTGGTTCAGCGCGGACTCCGCTCGCTCTGCCAGTTGTAAGCAATCTTTCAAAGAGCCTTTCGGGGGATGAAGCGTCGTACACGGTAAACATCGGCATCCTGCCATTGCCGGACCTTGCCAGTAAAGACTCGATGCGCTATTTCGTGATTATCGAGCGCGAGATTGAATCCAACCATACCGATAACAGTGTGCGCCTGGAACGCTTCCGCAAAGAGTTTGCCGCGAAGATTGGGGAACCCGTCTTCCTTCGTTTTGCAGACGAACGGCCAGAAAAAGGAGCCTACATCGTGAAGATGGAGAATGGAAACGTCCTTGATTTTTACGACGATTTTGCTCGATTTATCGAAGAGCACATCATTCTGAAGAGTGAGCCGCTCTCGTTTCATCTGGGGCACGAAACGATTTCAGATGTTTCCAACCGGCTTTCCATTCCATTTTCGGTTGCACGTCGATGCGAAGTGAAAGTGCAGTTGCTCAGCGTTGTCGATACCGCGCACCCGCTCACCATTCTCGATACGGTGCGGGAACCCGCCGACTATCTTGCGGAACTCGATATGTCGAAATTTGCCGATGGGCCTTATCAATATCGCTTCATAGCAAGCGATCCCGAAACCGGAAAGACGCTTTACTCCGCGACGCATGATTTCCATAAATCTGCACCGGTGCTCTTTACGGAAGGAAGCCGCATTGGTCCACCAGATACCCTTCGAGTCGGTGGAAACAAGTTCGACTGGGCAAAATTACTAAGTGAAACGAATTCCCAACTTGCGACGGTCCGCGTGCTCAATGAGCAATATCTTTCCACGATGGACAAGGATGAACGCGAAAATCACAATTTAAGGCTCATTGTACAGGAAAATAACGAAAGCACGATTGCGGACGTTCATCTTCGGGCCGGACTTGGAATTGGAACTGCTGCAGGAGATAATATCTTTCTCGGCATCGAAGCGAACCGACCGGCGCTGGCCTTCGATGTTTCTTTCGGGTGGCTCTATGGCGGCAACACCCCGGTCAATTATACACCGCTTGGTAATTATACTCAGATGTTCAAAGCTCCCACTTCGCTGGGATTCCAACTCACCTGGATTCCGGCCAAGCCATTTAATGGCCTTATCGAACCCTTGATTGGTATTGCGAATTTCGATCAATGGTCGAGGCAGACAGGAGGTGTCACTTCTGCGGCGCTTCTGGGTTGGCAAATTGGACTTGCATGTGAACCTATGGGCGAAATGCAGGGACTGGGTTTAAGTCTTACCTATGGTGGCGCGTATCCGCTTGGCTTTACTTCTTCCGCAATAGCCGATTGGAGCATCAGAGCATACGTAAGATTTTAGCCCTCGCTCTTCCAATAATGCGACAATAAGTTCCTATTCGTTTCAACAACTTATCGCACTTCTTCCCACGTCTTATTCGACGAGCGATTGTGGAAGAGCACAGCAAAGCCATTCCGAATCCAATCCCAATAGACTTTGGCGTAGCCGTACTTTCGGTAGCGGCGTGGCGATTCATACACGAGCAGCTTCGAATCGAATTTTACGCGGCCAATGGAGCGTAACCTGCGAAAGAGATCGAAGTCCTCACCGGCTGCCATGTCCGAATTATAACCGCCCAGTGCTTCAAACGCCTTGCGCCGCACGAGTTGGCATTCTCCCCGGCCCATTCCAAGGCCAATCCAGTTTGCAATACAAACGTAGCGGTTGAAATAAGCATGAAAAAGGACATCGGTCCACCGGCGCTCCTCGGGATCAATTTCCACGCGAGTAGCAATAGCAGCGATAGACTCATCCACAGCGAACCGCTGGATTGCGCGATCGAGAAAATGGCCGATATTTGGTATGGTCGTATCGGCATTTAAGAACATTAGAAGTTCGCCGCGAGCCAACTCGGCGCCCCGGTTCCGGCCTTCAGCAATCGTTTGGCGCCAGCGTGCTTCGTGTGTAGCAATAAAATCAGCGTAGGCAGCAGCGATACCGATTGTGTTGTCCCTCGATCCTCCATCGCTCACGATGAGTTCGATGCAGAAGCGATTCTTAATAGGCGCCGCAAATTGGACGAGGCATTGTTCGAGCAGCTTCTCCTCATTTTTCGTCGGAATAACCACAGAGATGAGGGGCGTGTCGGGCAATGCAATTTGGACAAGCGGTGAAGCCGGCTTTCGCTCCGGCTTGCCGCGCTGCGAATAGGTTCTCCGTTGATTCATGGCAGCTCTTCGAACAGTAAGATCAATTCAAATTCTCTCGTTGCACCCGAAGCAAGTTCAATATTCCAAATCGGCATTAGGATCGACCCCTGATAAATCCGTTCGAATCCTCCTTCACTCATAGAAATGGTCTCAATGGGAAATCGAACGATTTCATTCGCACCCTGCGGCAGAAGGTTAATTGCCAACTTGAGATAGTGATCAACCAGCCGCAAATTTGCGCTTGCAATGCTTCCACTACTGTTTAATTCCGATGCTTCGAGCCGCTTTCCATTCGACTCATAGTAGCGATCTGGCGCTGAACCAGCGAGAAGATTGAATGCCCATTCGGACACAAATCGTAAACCAACAGTGGCTTGCGATTCGTTCGTAATCTTATAGGTCACTTTTAATGCACTGGTTGGAAGGACTGCAAGGTCCTTCGCAAGAGTAACTGCATTGCCGGAAACGACACCAGCGCACGTCTGACGCATAGTCCTGTGTGTTTCATTCCAACCCCACTCGAACCTGGAAGTCACAAAATTTCCGAGTTCTTCGAATCGCATTGCACGAAGGTCATCTACGGAAGCTTCGGGCGTGATAAAATGATCGATCATGCAGCCGTGGCGATACCAATCATAGACGAGAAACTTCTCCAGTCCGGCTTCCTTCGTTTTTATGCCTTCGTGGATGGAAGTTGTTTCACTGCTATCTGAAAGCAGAGTTGCCTGAGCGAGTTTTCCATGATACGATTCTCGTCTGCGGGAGATGATATTAGTCGCATTGAAATTTCTCGGTTTGAAATCGATCTCGGAAATCATTCCACCGAGGCTCGGCTTCACAAAAAGAGAGAATGGACGTGATTCGAGGATTACCTCTTCTGCTCCATCGCAATCCAAATCATAATGTTCCATGCGGACCGATTTCAGTTGTTCGAGGTTATCGAGCTGAGCATCGGCCTTCACAAGCGCACAATAATTTGCATGTCGTAAATTGGAAAGATAAATGCCACCGAAGACTCCGTGCCAGTAAGGGTCGTTACACTCAGCTCGGAGCAGTTCTCGGCGAGGTTCGCTCACATCATGTCCATCATTTTGCAGTTTCTCCGTTCGTGCACTCGTACGAATAACATGCTTATGCAATTGATTGGACTCCGGATATTTCGCGAAAAAATTCCGCCAATATCCTCCTCGTACGAAGGGCCGATACTGTTCCCATCGTGCCTTGTCCTTATCAAGCGAATGGATAAAATCTTCATAGTGCTGAGTGATTTCCGCAGTGGGCAGCGCCCATTCCATCATTTCGGCATAGCTCGCATTGGGTAGGTAAATTTTTCCGCGTGGGGGGACATGATCCAGCGCTTCGCCGGGCGGCAATATTGTAATCCAGTTTGCATTCTCGGAAAGTTTTCGAAACAGTTCTTCCAGCCAGCCGGAATGTGCTTCCGTTCCATCGCCATAGACATGCTCGAATGTCCGAGGCCACACGCCGAATTTTTCGCCATCATCAGCAAAGGTAACAATCCGATCGCCACGTTTGCTCGCAGCATCTCTCAGCACACGGACCGTTTCGTCCACTGGTGCGAATGGCATGGTATATCGGAGCGCTTTCGAAATAGGAAAGACCGCGAGCGTTTTGCCTTGATCTTCGGTGAGATAATAGCCTGTCAAGTCCTCTTCGCGGAGACCCGCGCTGAGGAAATGAGTGTCATCCAATAGCACATAGCGAATGCCGGCATTGTGCAATGCTGAAGCCAGTGTCTGTTCCCACACGCGTTCGGCGAGCCATAGGCCAGTAGGTTTGTATCCAAACACTAGATCGATTTTCTTCGAAAGGAGGGCAATTTGTGCTTGTTGGTCCTGCGGTGGGATGACCGAGAGGATTGGCTCATTATATCCGCCGGAAATAACTTCCAGTTGCCCGGCACGCACCATGCCTGCTAAATTGTCGAGGTGCTCCGGATGGTTTGCTCCGAGCCAGTCCAATAAGATTCCCGTGAAATGTGTACCAAATCGAACAGCCGGGAATCGAGATGCTAATTCGAAGAACGGTCGATAGGATTTATGGTAGGCTTCTTCGATGACATGGTCGAAATTCCCAAGAGGCTGGTGGTTGTGTGTCGTGAAGGTGAAGATGACCGATTTCATACTATAAGATTGCTCAGCTTTGAAACTTCATGCCAGCACCACGAATTTCAATGCAATTCGCGTTAGAGGCGCAAAAGCTGCGAATTGGTGAGAAAACTTGTGCTAAGGCTTTAGTTGCGATGGGTATCACCCAGAAAATTAACAAGGACCAGTTTCTTCTCTTCGCGAAGGAAGTCATCGTAACCATTCAGATCGAGTGAATGAATGGTAATAGCCTGAATGTCTTTTATAAGCTCTGCACGGCGGATTTCTTCAGAGAGTTCGCCGCCTTTGAGCGACAAAAGTACTCCGCCTGGCTTAAGCAATCCTCGTGACCATTTTGCCAAATCTTGCAACGGCGCTACGGCACGAGAGAGAACTACATCGTAAGTATTGGCATGTGCAGGAATTCGAGCCAGTTCCTCTGCGCGGCTACAGATGGCCTGGGTTCCGCTGAGACCCAGTTCCGAAAGCATTGCAGTGCATGCGGTAATCTTTTTCTGAATCGAGTCGGCAAGCGTAATATTGAGCGAAGGAGCAACGATCTTCAGCGGTATTCCCGGGAGTCCACCGCCGGTGCCAAGATCGAGCGCGCGTTTGCCCGCGAAACCATAATCGGAGACCGTAGGCATCCGAAGCACGAGTGAATGGAGAATGTGCCGGTCGAGAATATGCGCTTCATCTTTTCGGGATATCAGGTTGATCTTCGAATTCCAGTTTGAAAGAAGTTCGGCATACTTGCCGAGCGCTGATTGCATGGCCTCGTCCAAAGTGAGGCCGTTTGATTCACAGATACTAACTAATTCAGGAATGGTCATTTTGAATTTTCAGGAACAAACTTCTGGTCACATCGCTTCCAACAATGTCGCATTCGTGCTTTTACAGGCACCGTTTATTTGTGATGCTCCGAGGAACAGAATTACGCACGCCAAACCGGTTCGAAACCACGTCGATCGAAACGTTCGATGATGGCTGGAACTCACCGGAATCCTTGGTTCTGCCGGTTATCGAGACGCAGTTTTTTACGGATCATTCGAAATCCATTCTTGCGAAAAACGATAGTCCCGACCTAGGATTTACGTACTCCATTAATGTCTATCGCGGCTGCGAACATGGTTGCGCCTATTGCTATGCACGGCCTACTCACGAGTACCTCGGCATGAATGCCGGAATCGACTTCGAGTCGAAAATAATGGTGAAGCACGATGCGCCCGAATTGTTGCGCGGGGCATTCGAGAAGCCATCATGGAACCCGCAGGTTATTATGATGAGCGGAAACACCGATTGTTATCAGCCCGCAGAGCGCCATTTGGGAATCACCCGAAAAATCATCGAGGTACTGCTCGAATACCGTAATCCCGTCGGCATTGTGACGAAGAATGCGCTGGTGCTTCGTGATCTCGATCTGCTTGCGGAAATGGCAAAGCTTAATTTGGTAAGCGTATTCCTATCCATTACCACACTGGACCGTGAGCTTGCGCGAAAGCTGGAGCCGCGAACACCTACGCCGGAACGAAGGCTTTATGCTATGCGGGAACTGTCTAAAGCAGGCGTTCCAGCCGGAGTCATGATTGGGCCCGTTATTCCCGGACTTAATGATGAAGAAATTCCAAAAATACTTCAGGCAGCACAGGACGCTGGCGCAAAAGGTGCGGGTTATAATGTGGTGCGTTTGCCCTTTGCAGTTCGTCCAATTTTTGAAGAGTGGCTCCATAAAAATGTGCCGCTGGAAGCGAAGAAGATTATGTCCCGAATTCTTATGGTGCGCGAGGGTCGCATGAACGATCCGGAATTCGGAAGCCGGATGCGTGGCACCGGGGGATATGCGGAGTATATTCGAGATCTCTTCCGAAAAACCTGCAAACGTCTCGGGCTGAATGCAGAACATAATGAACTTAGCATCGCGCATTTCCGGCGAGCAGGTGAGAAACTGACTTTATTCGATGAAGCCGATATGACACTAACTCCGCCTCCGAAAGCGTTCAAACCAGCGTGACCGTAGTTAAGCGCCTTGCCATTCTTCTGCTGATCGTTGCCGGATGCCGGACGGTTTCGCCCGTCCGCGAGCTGGAGACCTCCACGGTCCCGGATATTTCGAGGCTTATCTTGCGAGACGGCAAAGTCATCGCATTCAACAGGGACTTTGGCTGGTATAACAAGCAAGAGGGAACGATAGAAGGGGTGGACACCGCAGGCCAGCACGTCGTGTATCACCTGGCGGAGGTGAACAAAGTGGAAACCGTCCGGGCCTATGCAATTATTCCACTCGTGCTTACAGTAGGCATCGCCATCGCGGTTGGAGTTTATTTAATCGCAAAATTATTGACGTTTGCACAATTTCTCTAATGGGGCCGCAGTCACATTTGAAGAAATTGAAAATGATTCACGACGATTTTATGTTTGAAAGATGAGGGAATGGAGTTATATTCGTTTTATAAACGATCCGCCTTCACTTATATTTAATTTTACCCCATTTTGGTTTAGGGCGATGAAATTTCATTCTCCATTTTTTCGGTCGGGCATATTCGCTTCTGGCCTTCTTGCATTCCTTTTGCTTGCTGGCTATGCAGTGCATGATGCTGTTGGCTACAATTATGGGATTGCGGGCTATTCAAGAATTGGATGTTCGGTGGTCTTAGGTTGCCATGGTTCGAGGTCTGCCGCCACTGTTATTTCAGTCTCAACTGCGTCGTCGCAAATTGAAGCAGGTCAAACGTATGTATTTCGACTTTCCGTGGCAAATCCAAATTATGAATACGGCGCTGGCTGTGATATTTCAGCCGATAATGGTGCTAAACTCCGTCCTTATGATTCCACGCTTCAGATTATGTCAGGCGAGTTGACCCATGTATACCCTGGGCAACTTTTTGGGAGCAACAGCGATTCGGCAGTTTGGCTATTTAAGTATACTGCGCCGACGAAATTAGGAGTTGCCCATATCTATATTGCCGGCAATGCTGTTAACATGGACGGCGCAGCGGATAATGCCGATCATTGGAACTTGAAAGTCGATACGCTCAATGTGGTGGCAGCCGGTGTAAGCCAATCGGAAAATCAGAACACCCAGTTTGAGATTTTCCCAAACCCTTCCTCCACCGGACGATTTGTGCTTTCGGCTTCCGAAATCTCCGGAGCCTCAGAAGTATCAGTAACGGACGCCGCTGGTAGGAATGTATTTCATTCCGCCCTTCAGCCTGGCGGCGAATCATCCATCGATCTTTCCGGGCTTCCAAACGGGACGTACTTTCTCTCGCTCCGGACGAAAGACGGTCAATCGTTCCTTCGGCGAATAGTGCTGGCTCGATAACTACACTGCGACGCGTGGCACGCGCGCGGCGATGCCGGTCAGAATCTCGTAGGGGATGGTGCCGATGGTCTCCGCAAGTTTCCATGCATTAATTCCATCGCGGGAGTCTGTAATAAACTCGACGCGATCGCCAATCTTAACGTCGTCCTTACCCACATCGAGCATGACCTGGTCCATGCAAATGGTCCCGACGACCGAATATTCCTTCGCCCGAATTAGTGCTGTTGCCCGGTTTGTGAGCAACCGAGGATAGCCGTCACCGTAGCCGATGGGAACCGTTGCAATGCACGTTGGATGCGCAGCATGCCACCGAAGGTTATAGCTTACCCCTTCGCCTTGCTGAACTTGTTTGACGAGTACCACAGTGCTCACAAGGGAAAGACAGGGATGGAGCGAGGCTCCAAACTTGGCATCGAGTTCCATGCTCGGTGCGTAGCCATAGAGCATGATTCCTGGCCGGACCATATCGAATGCCGATTCTCGCGGTGCTTGTAAAATTGCGCCACTATTAGCCGCATGGACCGTCGGAATATGAAATCCAGCATCCTTTGCGGCACGGACGGCGCCTCCAAATGTGGCAAGCTGTTTCCGAAAAAAGGTTTGGTCGAGATCATCGCTTGTAGCAAAATGAGTAGAAAGACCGACAAGGTCGATCCGGTCATGGACCCGATCAATGGCTTGGAGGAAGGGCAGGATGTCTGCCGGTTCGATTCCCATTCGGCGCATTCCGGTATCAATTTTCAAGTGCACCCGTGCTCGGGTTCCGAAGGCACTTGCCCGGCCTGCAATAGCATGAAGCGACTCAAGGTCGCTCAGCGTAAAATCTAACTGGTGCTTGAAGAACGTGTCTATCTCGTCTGCGGCAACTCCGGTAAGCACGAGGATGGGTAGCGAACTGAGCCTTCGAAGTCGAGCTCCTTCTTCTTCCGTTGCAACGCCGAAGGCATCGATTTCCTCGCTTTGGATGGCAGCCTTTGCGATAATGTCCAGACCGTGACCATAGGCATTTGCTTTGACAATTGGCATGATGCGCGTGCGCTCGCCAATCTGCCGGCGAACAAACCGGAGATTTGCGAGAAAATGCTCGATGTGAATTTCGGCGCGAGTTGGCCTCATGCTCGTAGTAGAACAGCGTGGGTCCGGGAGTATACTCCCGGACTTACACGCTTGAGTAAGTTTATGGTATCTTGTTGAGTTCAGCCTGAGCTCGTCCTGCCTGTTCCGGCGGATGGCGGCCAACTGAAATCATACTGTCGGCAATGTGGGTAGATTCGCGAAAGGCATCCTGTGCATCGAATGGCTTGCCTTCGTTCTTGAAGAGTTCTCCCAAATTGTAATAGGCCACAACAAGATTGGAATCACCGTGCATTTCACGCGACAGTACCTCGAGTGTTTTCGCAAATTGGCCTTCTTTGAAATACGCCATCGAGAGAGCACCAATAACGGTATCGTTTCCCGGGACCTTTTTTAGATACATTTCATAATACTTGGCAGCGGAACGATATTCATGTAACCCAAACAATATATCTCCCATGCGCCGGAGTTTCGGCGGTGTATCCTCTGGGAATGTGAGCGTGTCCGGGGGCTCCGGAATACTATCGGGGAATAAACTTGGCGCGGGCCGATATCGCGCTATAATCGCGGCAATGGGATCGGATGGCAGTTTTGGCTGGGTAAGAAGGCCATAGGAAATAAGCCCTGCGGTACTAAGAATGATCAGAATGGTAGCGCCATAAAAGTATTTCTTCCAGCGCTTATCCCAAATACTTCGGGGCCGCCGAGGCTGAGGGGGTCGGTAGATGGTGGTGCCTTGAAAGCGGGAATTGCGGCGAAGTTCTTCCAGGCGTTCAAAAGAAAGTGTTTCTCTGGCACGAAGCATTGCTCGGTGTTCTTCACGCTTAACGGGATCGAAGAGAACGGCTTTGGCCTCATTAATTTCCTGCATGTGCCGTTCTGCACCCGGGTCGCCGGGATGTGGATCCGGATGATATTTTTTTGCAAGCCGCCGGTAGGCTTCCTTGATCTCCCGATCCGAAGCCGTCCGCTTTAGTCCCAGGACTTCAAAATAATCGACCACGAATAATTAAGAATTGAGAATTACGAATTAAGAATTCCCATTCTCAATTCATAACAATTCATTCTCAAATACTTAAATCGCAATTATTATTCCCGTTTCCATTTCGGGTTATCGAGCAGGAAGGTAATACTGATGCGGTGGGTAGCTCCCAGTTGGTCCTGGGTGCTGGCATTCAGATAGGCGTAATCAATGTGGAACTTCGAAAACGTAATCCCGGCTCCTACACTCCAGAGGCCGAGGTCATTATAGCCACCACGCAGGGCAAAAATGTCTTTGTATTCATATTCGAGGCCTTCATGCAGGTCGAGCGAAAGCGGCCCGGCATAGACCTGTGCGCTCGGACCCCGGTTTTCGAACCGCACATCCGCATCGACCGTCGACAGCAGACGATGATTGCCATCCGAAGTAATTTTCCAGAGATATGCCGCGCCGAGCTTCAGAGTCGGTGAGACAAGTTCTTTCGTGCCGGTGCTATAGGAGAGCAAGGTCGTCGTAATATCCTGCGCGACCGCAGCGAGGGTGAGCGCATCGTTGGGGGTGTACCGAATGGCGGCATCGAAGCCAAGGCCGGTACCCGTTGTTTGAGGATCGAGCCGGCGGTAAATGAGTTTCGCATTGACGCCCCAGGAAATCGTGGAGTTCACAAGTTTCGCGTAAGAAAGCATTGCAACCCAATCGTAATTTCCGAACGTGGTAACTTTCGTATAATCGAGATATTCGTTGGGGTCGAGCTGGCCGTTGTTATTTAGGTCCACTAGCGCGTTACGTGTATCCAGAATATTGTTTACGCCAATGTGCAAAATAGAAAGTGCCGCAGAGGAAGTTGCATTCAGGGGCAATGCAAATGCGCCATAATCGTAATTCACCGTGCCATCGAAGCGCGATTCGTGCATCGCGGCGGCCATTGGAAATTGCAAAACATTTAGCCCTGCAGGGTTCCAGTAGCCGGCGGTGGCATCGGTGCTAATCGCAGCGCCGGCCCCCCCCAGCGCCAGCGAACGCGCGCCCACGCCAAGCTCCATAAATTCTCCGGCATAATCCGCGATGGTCTGACCTTTTGTGGCTTGTGTAAGGACCGAAAGGACACAAAAGATGTAGAAAGCACGGCGAAGACCGCCGATTCCTTTCTGACTTTTTATTGCGCCTAAAATTAATCGCACGAGGTTATTGCAGAGATAGTTTATCAAGTTAAAACAGCCGCAAAAGATTGCACGCTCCACAAAAACAGGGCAAAAAGAAATACCACAGGCATACGAACGGTACTCCGAATGAACGCTCGGCATGGGAGCTACTGAAGAACTATCGCCGCGCACTTTCACGCTACAATATCGATGCAGCCGAACTCGATTTAGATAATAATTTCTACTGGCTCTTTCGGCTTGAAGCGTTGCTCGCGAAAGCCCATCGCACGTTCGATGAAATCAATGCCTCGCACTTTGGCGGGCAGCTCCTGCGGCCACGGATCATCTACTGCACTCGTTCCACCGGTGGATATTACAATAAAAATCGTCACACTATCGGCATTTCGCTTTCAATGATGATCGAGCACGGCGAGCCGGAATTCTTCGAGACGCTGCTGCACGAGATTGCGCATATTCAGATCGCTTCGCACTCGCCGAAATTCTATGAACTTCTGCGAGCTATCGGCGGCTCGGGACGAAAAGCGCCGATGACCATCCTCCTCCGCGCCAAACGCGAGCGGTATCTCGCGGAGCATTACCCCGTCCGCGTGCGCTGCCCCAATTGCCGGAAGGAATATCGCTACCGGACGCGCCGGGCGCTCAGTTACGCGTGCCGGCCGTGCTGCCAGAAGTTCGCACGGGGGAAGTTCGATGCGCGGTTCCGGTTGGTGATGGCGTGATCTTCAGGCCATTCCGGCCTCCCTGTTATGTCCTGAAAAAGCTCATCTGGCGCCTGAAGGGACATTGCCGCATATATTCCGATCGTCTCCTCACGAATTCTAGTACCAATACTAGTAACGGATTTCCTCAGGCGAAGGGTAATTTTGTCGTGTTCGTTGTCGTCGGCATGGTGCCGGTGGGACAGTCATTTTTTTCTTTAGTCTTATGAAAACACATCAAATTACCCTTTGCGGCATTTGTCTTGTATTTGCAGTTCTCTTTACGATTCTACTTATCGGTGGAACGAGCTCCCGGGGCAAGGCCCAAAGCTCGCACGGTGCTCGCTTTACGGCCAGATGCAGCACTAATTTCACGTTCGACAGCGTGCGCCTTGGAAGCGCGGCAGAGCGGACCTTCTTTTACCACAACACTGGGCAGGACACGCTCTTCATCCAATCGCTGGAGCTGAATGCCGACAGCGTCTTCACCATCCAGTTCGCCACGCTCACGCTGCCACCGCACGGCGAAGGTAAAGTCGTCGTGCAATTCGCACCGCAGGAAGCACGGAGCTATAGCGGGAACATCGCATTCGATGTGGCCAATGGTGTGGCTTCGCCGAGGCTCGCGCTAAGCGGGAGCGGTATGCCGAGCGTAATTCAAAGCCCGAAGATCCCAGAGTTTGCTCGCACCGTGTTCGGTTCGGGCTCTGCTGACCATTTTCGGTCTAAGGGAACGCACTAAGCCAACAATAATTCGTGTTCGTTGGGCAATGGGCAAGAAGAAAAGCGCGCCGGTTCGCGGGAAATCCCCAAAGACGCTATACAATCGGTTCGTTCAGGCTGGGGTGATGCGACAGCGGGGCCAGCTCGATAAAGCTGCCGAAGAATTCGATCGAGTCATTTCAATGGCTCAATCGGTCAAAGATCGGCAGCTCGAAGGCCGCGCGACACACGGACGCGGCATTGTCGAAGAGCGTCGGGATAATCGCGCGCTGGCAAAAGCATACTACGATCGCGCGCTCGCAATCGCTCATGAGATTGGAGACCACATCGGCGCAGGGCGTACTTTAACGGATCTTGCCTGGATTTACCAGCATTGGGACATGCATGAATTCGCAATGGAACACGCTCGGGAAGCTCTCGATGTCCTGCTGGCAACTCCCGATGAACACGCTGCATTCCATCGGATGGGAACCCTGCTCGCAGATTCGGGTCGGTATCGGGCCGCGCTCGAATTTTTCGACAAAGCGGTTGCCTCACTCCAGTCGGGTCCGGCCGTATCCTCCCCGCCAGTACAAGCCGCACTCGGGCTTAACTACGCCTGGAGCGCTTCGATGCGCCTGCATCTCGGAGACGCGACCTCGGCAAAAGAGGTGAACCTCAAGGCGCTCGGGGTGGCTGAAGCTCTGGGCGATCAGATCACCGTAGCAAATCTCACTGCGAAAATCGGATACTGTGAGATGGATTTGGGAAATCTTCCCGCTGCCCGGGATCACATGCGCCAAGCTTGCGAACTCTACCGTGCGCAGGGAAGGTTGAGCAATCTTGTCTCTTGCCTTACTTCCCTTGCCGAACTGGAAATTCGCTCGGGGCACCCCAAGGATGCACTAAAAACACTGGCTTCCGCGTCGAAGTATCTCGAAGAATCCGGAAGCAAGCGCCCTGAGTGGCGCCTCCACGAGGCTTACGAAAGGGCCTATGAAGCGATGGAAGACTGGAAAATGGTAGTGTTCCACGTCCGAGAACGCCAGCGCAGCCGGCAGGAACGAGACTCGGAACAATTCCGCGATAAACTCACTGCCACTCAAATCCTTATCGCAACGCAACGCGAGCGGCATGCAGCGGAAGTCCACCAGTTGCTCGCGGAGAAGCTCGAGGACCAGCTTGTATCCCAAATTGGTTCCATGGCGGCACAGGCGGAACTCGTAGAGCTATTTCTTGCGGGCGTCCGGAGAGCATCCCGAAAGTTGACCGATCCGATTAGCGCATTGAGAGAAATTGACGGAATGGCGCGGGCACTCCCGCGGCAGCAGCTCGACTGGACCAAATTCGAAGCGGCCTTCACAGCCGTGCATCCAACCTTTACCGCGAAGCTTGCCCAGGCCCATCCCGGCCTTACCCAGATGGAACTGCGGATTGCCGCCATGATTCGGATGGGTCTGAAATCATCGGACATCGCGCAGCTATTCTCGGTTACCGAACGCGCGGTTGAGTTCCACCGGCTGAATCTTCGTAAGAAGCTGCGGCTGAAAGCGGGGGAAACGCTTCCGAGGTTTTTGGCCAAGCTGTGAAAATGCACGAATTCCCGAAAAGCACCGCCACCGCACGCGGCGGGCACTTAGTTATGCATGCCGGCCATGTTGCCAGAAGTTCACGCGAGGGAAATTCGATCCGCGGTTTCGGCTGGGGATGGCGTAGGCGTGAGCTTGCAGGGGTGTTGTACGCGTGACTTTTAAGTCACGCCGAACTTTGTGCAAAGTTGCACTGTGACTTACAAGTCACGTGCTACAATTCGCGCGTGAGCCAGGCCTCACGGAGCATTATCCCAATCGAAAGCGTTGTGAGTTGAGTTATGAAACTACCCAAATACGACAAAAACGGCAAACCACTCATCGTCTTGTTCGATGCGATGGCGCTGGCGTACCGGTCGTATTTTGCCTTTATCACGCGGCCGCTTACGAATGCGCGCGGCGAGAACACGAGCGCGGTCTATGGCTTCATGACCTCGATTTTCCAGTTCCTGGATCATCACACGCCCACGCACGCCGCCGTCTGTTTCGACCGGCCGGAGCCGACCTTCCGCCACGAGAAATTCGAGGCCTACAAGGCCACGCGCCAGGCTATGCCGGACGATTTAGTTCCGCAGCTCGATAAGATCAAGGAACTCGTTCGCGCCTTCCGCATTCCGCTCGTCGAGATGCCGGGCTTCGAGGCGGATGACATCATCGGCACGCTCGCCTGCACCGCGGCCGAGCATGGGATCGAATCGCTTATCGTCACGCCCGACAAGGATTTTTGCCAGCTCGTTACCGATAACATCAAGCTCCTTCGTCCCTCGCGCGATGGCGGCGCGATGGAAGTATTCGATATCGAAGCCGTGAAGAACAAATACGGTCTCGCGCCAAACCAGATTATCGACTATCTCGCGCTCGTTGGCGATACGAGCGATAACATTCCCGGCGTTCGCGGCATCGGCGAGAAGACGGCCACGCCGCTCATCCAAAAATTCGGATCGTTACAAGGGCTTTACGAGCACATCGATCAAGTCGATAAAAAGGGAATTAAAGATAAGCTGACAAATGAGAAGAACAATGCCTTTTTATCCTATGAACTTGCGACAATCGACACCAATGTGAAGCTTCCTATCACGATTGACGATCTTGCTTATGGCGTTCTTCCAGATTTCGATAGTTTGGAAAATCTGACGATTGATCTGGGGTTTAAGACGCTTGCGAACCGCGTGCTGAAGGAGAAAGAGCAGGCGATGAAATCCGAATCGCCGGAAGCGCTGGAACTTGCTTTGGCTCCAGCGGAAAAAGCTCCCGAAGAGCGGACGGAGGAAGAGGAACTGGAATCGTTCGATTTCTCCGAAGGCCAAACGGATGGTGTGGGCGATATTCACTCCACACCACATGCTTATGTGATGGTCCGGACAATGGACGGTGTGAAAGAGCTTGCAGGGCTGCTTGCGAAGGCGAAAGAAATTTGCATCGATACCGAAACGACCGGACAAGATGCTAACACTGCGGAGATTATTGGCATCAGCGCTTCCATCAAACCGTTCGAAGCATTTTATATCCCGATTCGCTTGCCGGATATTGGTTCCGATGCCGATGCTACTTCGCTCTTCGCCCAGTCGGCTGCCAGTGAGAATGCGATGACCTTGGGATTGGATTTGCCGGAAGTGCTTGACATATTGCGCCCTCTTTTAGAAAATCCAAAAATCAATAAGGTCGGGCAGAATATCAAATATGATGCACTCATTCTGCGGCACCACGGAGTAAACCTTCGTCCCATGACTTTCGATACGATGATCGCGTCATACATCTTTCGCTTCGATGGTTCCCATGACATGGATTCGCTCGCGCTGGAGCACTTGAATTATCGCCCGGTCCCGCTTACGGACGTAGTAGGGACCTTAAAAGGCGGCAATGCGCGCCGCTCTATGGCCATTGCGTCCACCGCGAAGCTCGCAGAATATGGCGCCGAGGACGCAGATGTTACGCTGCGGCTTCGACATGCACTTGTTCCTAAAGTTAAAGACGAAGAAAAGATTTGGAAGCTCCTTACGGATATTGAGTTCCCGCTCGTCGAAGTGCTGACGAAGATGGAATATCATGGCGTAAAGATCGATACGGAACGCCTCGCCTCGGCAAGTAAAGAGATGGAGCGAGAGGCAGATAATCTGTGCCGGCAGATATATGAATATGCCGGCGCACCATTCAACATTGATTCGCCGAAGCAATTGCAGGATGTTCTGTTCGTTAAGCTTGGTCTCAAATCAGGTCGCAAAACAAAAACAGGTCTTTCTACTAACGCCGCCGTACTCGAAGAGTTGCGACACGAGCATCCCATTGCGGAATGCCTGCTCGCGTACCGGCAATATCAGAAGCTGCGTGGGACCTATGTTGATGCCTTGCCGAAGCTGGTGAATCCGAAAACCGGAATGGTCCACACCAGCTATAACCAGGCGGTGGTGGCTACGGGCCGCATTTCATCGACGGATCCAAACTTGCAGAACATTCCTATCAAAACAGAACTTGGCCGGGACATTCGAAAAGCATTTGTTTCCCGGTTCCCAAAGGGGAGAATCCTTTCTGCGGACTATTCGCAGATCGAGCTGCGCATTATGGCGCATGTGACAAACGATCCCGGATTGGTGGAGGCGTTTACGCACGGCGTGGATATTCATACGCGCACCGCCGCCGGAGTCTATGGCGTACCACTCGAAGAGGTTACTCGTGAGATGCGCGGAAAGGCCAAGGGCGTGAACTATGGTATTATGTATGGCATCGGCGCTTTTGGCCTTGCGCGAAATGTCGGTATTCCGCAAAAGGAAGCATCGGAAATTATTCAGAAATATTTCGCGGCGTTCCCAAACATTCGCAAATATATGGACGACACCGTGGTCTTCGCGCGGAAATACGGTTATGTAGAAACGCTCTTAGGCCGCCGCCGATATATGCGCAATATCGCCGCTGCGAATCAGGCCGTGCGAAGTGCCGATGAACGCGCCGCGATCAATGCGCCGATTCAGGGAACCGCAGCGGACATGATGAAGCTTGCGATGATCAATATTCATCGCGAAATCGAACGGCGAAAGCTTCAGTCTATTATGATTATGCAGGTTCATGATGAACTTGTCTTTGATGTCGTACCGGGCGAAGAGCAGGAGTTGATGGACCTGGTGAAGGAATTGATGTCGAATGCCATGCCGATGGTGGTACCTATCGAAGTCGAAGCGGGAATCGGTCCAACATGGTTCGAGGCGCATTAAATCAGTGCCTCGATTAGGCAGAATTAGCGGAATTATATGAAGGATTTGCGCGACAATATAAGGTGGCCTTGTTTTTGATGTGTCTAATATTTGACGAAACGGCAGCAGGTTTATGGCATGATGGCAGGATATATCTGCAAAGCGTTCTAAAATCGGATGGTTTCGCCATTTTCGTTCGATGGCACAAAACTTAGTTACCCATCTGGCAAGGTAACTATGTGAAATATCATTCGTACTTTAAATCAACCGATTACCTTTTCATAGGAGATAATATGACCGTTTACCGTTGGGAACCGAGGCGCGATTTCGAGGCGGCCTCGCGTAAGCTTCGCAGAGTGTTTAACGATGTCGAGGGCGCCGTTACAAGCGGTCTGCAGAATGGCATCCATGTGGAACTCGGCACATTCTCGCCGCGTGTCGATATTTCGGAATCGAAAGAGAATATATGGGTCCGGGCGGAACTGCCCGGCATGAAAGCGGAGGATGTGAAGATCACGCTTTCCGAAGGCACGCTCACGCTACGCGGCGAGAAAAAGCGATTGGAGGAATCCAAGACCGAGTCGTTCCACCGTATCGAGCGATCGCATGGCGAATTTGTGCGACAATTTTCGCTGCCGACTGGGCTGGACGAGGATGCGGTCGAAGCAAACTTTGTGGATGGCATTCTCGAAATCAAAATTCCGAAGCGGGAACCGGAAAAACCCAGGGAGCGCGAAGTAAAAATCAGCGTGAAATAAAGTTCTCTATCGGAATCGAAGTATAGAGGGCGTGATGGGTCATGCCCTCTTTTTTATTGTCATTCAAGGAGTGCTTTGCCGATAGCCGTCGTTGATACTGTCAACTTTTTCTTGAATTATGATCTCAGAATCCATTTACAAAGAATGCGAGCACGAACTCGCCGTCTGCCAGCATTTATTCACGAAACTCGATCCTAACAAAGCGGACTGGCGGCCGCACGAGAACATGCGTTCCACGCTCGAGCTGTTACAATATCTGGCATACATTGGCGGCGCCATGACACGCCACTTCACCGACCCGCTGGAAGACCGTGATGCCGCGCGGGAACGCTACCGCGCAAGTGCGCGGGAATCTAAATCTCTCACGTTCGAACAATTTCCTGAAACAATCGAGCGAGAAAAGAAGGCGTTATACGAAATCTTTTGTAGAATCAAGGATTCCGACCTAACCCGCATCAGCTATCATCCATTTGCCGGAGAAGATATTACGCTCTTCGAAGGACTGATGATTGTCGTTCGCTACCTTTGTGCCTATCGCCACCAGCTCTTTCTCTATGCGAAAATGTGCGGAGCCGAGATCAATACGCGCAATAATTGGTATGGCATGGATGCAACGGCGCGATAAGGGCGCTTAATGGAGCGGGAACAATATTCCAGCGGCAAGCCGAATGTCGCCGGAATAATTATCGGTATTGAGGACGCCGAAGGCATAGGCCGCATCGAGAAATAATTCCTGACCGGTTGAAAGCTGTAATGCAATCCCGACTCCACCAACGATGGAGAGATCGATTGGTGAGGTATAGGTGGTAATGTTGGCGGAGGTATCTACGGTATAATATACCATTTGCCCATTAAGATTATAGAGATTGGTACCGCGGAGCCTCTCAATGTTTGAAAGTTGAAAGCCGAGTGAGGGGCCAGCAAACACATACGGGTGTACCGTGCCGGAACCATAGCGATAAGTAATGAGAAGCGGTATTTCAAGATAGCTTGTAGTCCAATCGGCCTGCCCATTGTATTCCGGCGGCACCGGCCCATTGGCGGGCCGATAATCCGGGTAGTTGCCCATGTTGTTGTGAGCGCCTTTTTGATCGTAGAGCACTTGAATGCTCCAACCCCACGACGTATTGAACCAGTTATCGAATTCTCCTCCAAGGAGCATAAGCGTTCGTCCCGAAATGCTCGGGCCGTAGTTATAGTTAGGACTGCTCCAAAGCTCATTCGCGAGATTGACGCCTCCGCGAATGCCGAGCATGGCATGTTGAGCGTGAGCTGTGGGAACGGCAGTGACCGCTACTACCCCAATGACCGCGAAAAGATGAAGGCGTTTCATACTCAATTCAATAGTTCACCACTTTTCAATTCAACGGGAAGAGCACCCCAGCGGCAAGGCGGATGTCGCGGGAATAGACGGATATGCCATCGGCTTTGTCCCAGGAATAATTATCGCTATTGATAAAGCCATAGGCATACGCTGCATCGAAAAATAGCGCTGTGCCGGAAGCGAGCTGCAGTGAAAGTCCTGCGCCTGCGATCAGTGAAAAATCAATTTTTGCGGTTGAGTCCGTAATATCTGCGGCAGTATCAATGGGATACCATGCGCCCACTCCATCCGGAACAAAATAACTTCCATTGGTATGAATGTGCTGAATATTGGAGAGCAAATAACCAATTGAAGGCCCAGCAAAGAGATAGGGACGTAACGCCCCTGATCCGAAACTCATTTTTACAAGCAGTGGCAATTCAAGGTAGCTGGTGGTCCAATTCGAATAGCCAGGCCCCATATCGATGTGCGCTCCCTTCTGATCATATAGTAACTGTAAACTCAAGGCCCAGGTGTTGCTGAACTGATAATCGAGTTGCCCGCCGCCAAGAAGTTCAGCGAGGAATGCAGTATTTTCTGGATAAAGCGTTTTAGTGATTGCCTCATTCGCCAAATTAACTCCACCGCGCGCACCGATCATCATTGTTTGCGCATAGCTCGCAGAAGCAAGCAGCAGGAAGAAAAAGACGAACCAAGCTTTCATGATCATTTAATTGGGAACAATATTCCGGCGGCCAGGCGAATGTCGCGGGAAAACATCGAGATACCGTAGATTTTGTCCCAATAATAATTGTCAATATTCGTAAGGCCGTATGCATATGCAGCGTCGAAAAAGAGGACCGGACCTGTGGGGAATCTGAACGAAATCCCCGCACCCGCCACGATGGAGAAATCAATTTTTGTTGTGGAATCTGCGATGTCTGCTGTCGTATCGACCGGATATAAACCACCTACTCCATCAGGAACAAAGGTACTTCGATACGTGTGAAGCTTCTCGACGTTTGAGAGCAAGAACCCTATTGAGCTTCCCGCAAACAGATAGGGATTAATTGCCCCACGTCCAAAACTTACCTTTGCAAGTAGTGGGACTTCGAGATAGCCGGTAGTCCACGCCGCAGAATCCTGGTTATAGATGCCATCCGTCGAACGGTAATATGCCCCCTTCTGATCATAAAGAACATCGAAGCTAATTGCCAGAAATCGATCGAGTGCATAATCGAACTCGGCCCCACCAATCACTCCCGGTTTGACCGAGACGCTTTGTGTATTTCCCGGATCATTCCAAGCCTCATTCGCGAAATTAGCCCCACCCCGCACGCCAATCATCATCTGCTGTGCGTGGGCAGCCGAAGCGATGGCCAGAAATCCCATCGCGGCGAAAAGAAAAAGGTGTTTCATAAGCGACAAGGTTTTGGGAGAGAACACGTGAATCGCTCAATCGTTGCGCAGGGCGCGAGAAGTGCCTAAACACCGTCATGCCGCGAAGGCGGGAATCCGGAAGGTGCGGCTGGGGGACAGACTTCTCGATTAATTGCAGACGCTGGATTCCCGCCCCCGATCAGGTCGAGTGCAGGCTCTTCGCGGGAATGGCACAGAGAGGCCCTGCTGAATCATTTTAGTCTCGAAAATCCCCCCCCAATCAAGGTTCAGACAGTTTACTTCGTTCCCAAATTCGTGGCAGCGAGCCGGATGTTCGCCATTTTCGCGCCGTCGATTTTGGCGTTCTTCATGTTGGACATGCTGAAATCGGCGAATTCGAGATCGGCGTTCGTGAAATCGACGCTTTCCAAATTGCACATGGTGAAATTCGCGCCCGTAAGATCGCAGCCGGAGAAATTGGCGCGTGCTAAATTCGAGGCGCGGAACACCGCGCCGGGCATCGCTTTGCCGCTAAAGTTCACGTCCGGCAAATTCACGCCGCGCAGTTTGATTCCCGGCTTGGCCATCGCCTCGATGTTTGTCGTGCCTTTGAGGTTCGAGTAGCTTACGTCCGCGCCCTGGAGATCGGCATCGGTAAAGTTAACGCCCTCCAGATTGCACTTGCTCAGGTTCGTTCCCATGAGCTTCGCGCCGGTGAAATTCACGTTCTTCAGATTGGACATGGAGAGGTCCACGCCGGAAAAATCCTTCCCGGAAAGGTCCTGCCCCTCCATGTTCGCCATTCCTCCGCCAATCCATTTCAGCACGGTCGAGGGGATATCGAGTAGTTCGTCGATCATAAGAGTAATGCGTTTGTTGAGTTCGGGATCATTCCCATTATGTGGAGACGAATGTTGTGGGACGATATTGTACGATTACCATCCCGCCCGTAAAACCTTAGACATCCTTAAACGGGTTGACAATTTTCAAGCGGCCTTCGACGACCAAACCATCGTGCATATCCTCGCTAAGTAATTCCGAGGCATTGGCTTTCAGAGCAGCGGAAACGTGAAGGCTATCCCAGAAGCTGCAGGCATAGCGCTTTCGAAGTTTGCTGGCATGAACTAAATCGGCTTCCTCGAGGGTGATGATGGAACAGCGAAGGTAGAATTCACCGATCACCGACTGAAGATCGTCTTCTGGCATTTGGCCCTTGCGTAGTAAGACGCGGCTTACCTCATTGATGACATTCGGACTAACGATGAGGTCATTTCGCGCGACAATGGAAATAGCACGCTCCCGTTTCGGGTCGCCGATAGGCGGCAAGAAGGCATAAAGCCAGACATTCGAATCGACGAAAACCACCCGTTAATCGCGTGAGTAAATTTCCTCTTTGGACGGAGCCTGAAAATTCTTCAGGCCAATGGGATTCTTGAGCAGCCGCGAAATGCCATCAGTACGAACGGAACCACTCGAAGCTGATTCGCGGACAACAATGTCGATCTCTTTATGCGCAAAGAGGGCCTTCAGCTTATCGAGGAAGCTCTGGTCCAGCGCGTCGGCTTGAAGATGGAATGTCGTCATAGACAAATTCAAATAACCTTCATTCCATCAGTTCTGTTTCTGCCAAATTGTCAAAGTGTAACCGAGTTCATAACTCGAAATCCTCCCATTTCGGCCCTTTTTCCTATTGGCACGGTGCTTCGATAAATAATGCGTGGAGGCCAGAATTCGGCCAGTAGTAGTTTTCAGGATTTTTGCTGGATGGAACGAAAAGGTGACTCGCAAAAATTTTGATTTTTATAAATTGCTAAATTTAGGCTGAAAATGGCATTATTCATGAAGCACAAATGCGCGCGCGGCGAAATAGTAGTTTTCAGGATTTTTTCGAGAGCTGCAGAGTGGCGGCGTGAGCGGTCCGGATCGGTATGACAGATTGTCTGAACCGTGATTATTGGGAT
>JAKAIL010000020.1 GCA_021825235.1 Bacteroidota bacterium
GGTGGTGGCGAACCACTGGTCCAATACTTTTACCAGACACTCTTTCAACAAGATTCTGGCAAAGGGACTTCGACGGTGGGCCAGGCCCTTATCAATGGCAAAATGAATGGCGAAGATTATGCCTACTTCTACCTATTAGGAGATCCGGCGCAACGGCTGCTGTTGCCGAAGGAATATGTTAATTTCGATTCCCTCAACGGTCAGCCCATGGGAAGTTCTTCGATTCCCATTCCGGCGCTATCCACCGTACAGCTTTCGGGAAGTATTCATGACGCGAGCACCGACGGCCCACCGGATGGATCGTTCAATGGAACGGTTGAAGTCACCCTTTACGACACGCCTACACAAGAAATTGCTACCTCTACCTTTCCGGATAAGACCATTTACGATGTTTACAATATCGAAGGTCCCATCCTGTTCAAGGGCATTGCGACGGTAACCAATGGCCGCTTCACGATTAACTTTGTGGTCCCTCGCGATGTGAAGTTGGATACGGGTGCCGCTAAATTCTCCGGATATGCGTATTCGAGTTCCGATGGCCGGACTGCGCTGGGCGATAATCGAGGCATTCAACTCGTCGGTTCGGATTCTGCCTCGAATATTGTCGATACTACCGGTCCCGCCTTGCAGGTTTGGTTAGGCAGCCGCATGTTCCGAAGTGGCGATGCCGTTTCGCGGAATTCCACCGCTATAGTGGACGTAAGTGATATTCATGGGCTCAATACTTCGAGCGCGAGCATCGGGCACAGCTTTATTGCATGGGTCGATAATGCGATGGACTCCGCCGTTGACATGGCGAGCACGTACGTTTCAAAGCCAAACGATTTTACCTCGGGCACGAGCATTCATGCCATCAGTCTTCCCGCTGGGTATCATACCTTGCACGTCCGGGCCTTCGACACGTATGACAATCCGACATTCGCCAGCGTGGACTTCTATGCAAAGAACGATGCTCCGTACGAATTGTATAATGTGAGTGCCGTACCGAACCCGTTACAAGATCATACGACCTTCAGCTTCGTCCAGCCGGGATCGGCGGGGGGCCTGGTCAACGTAACGCTTTCACTGTACGCGAGCGATGGTGCCCTGATCCGCGTGTTGACCGCATCCTCACGAGCAAGTTCGATCGAGATCCCATGGGATGGCCGCGATGCCACGGGAACCTCCGTCGCCGATGGTGCTTACTTTTTTTCCATCAATGCTCAGGATGTGACCGACGGAACCTCTACCCTGGCCAGCGGCAAGTGCATTGTCAAACGATAGACCTGCCAAAAGTTTTAACACACACGAATGATGAACCATAGAATGAATATACGTAAGAATAGAAGGAACCTGTTTTTGGGACCAATGGGACTCGTGGCCCTGCTGGTCCTTGGACTCCCAGAGAAAAGCCAGGCACAAATTACCTCGACGGCGGTGCCCTTTATGCTCATTGCTCCCGATGCGCGTGCCAGCGGCATGGGCGATGAGGGGACCGGTTTGCCGGAGGGTGTCGGCGCGATCTATTATAATCCCGCGGGCCTGGCCTTTCAAACGGGGCGCGATGTATCACTGACTCATTCGCAATGGCTGCCACAATTCAACCAGCCCGACCTCTTCTACGATTACCTCGATTTCAAGTGGAATGACGATAGCAGCTTCGGTGGCACGATTGCCGCCAGCATTGTCTTCCTCAATCTTGGAACATTTATTTATACCACGGAAGCCTCGCCCAATCCCATTACGACCTTTCATTCCTTCGAATACGCGGTCACGGCTGCCTACGCGACCAAGCTTTCGAATGACTGGGGATTTGGTGGAAGCCTGCGCTACATCCAGTCAACGCTTTCAACCCTCCACGTTGCCAATGAGCAGTCCAATGGCGTTGGCGAGTCAGTATCGTTCGATTTAAGCGCACTCTGGAAACCGGACTCCACCTACATCGATGGCATTGGCAATGCGCTCGAAGTGGGATTTATTTTAGCCGATGTCGGACCGAAGATTAAATATGTCGATGCGCTCCAGGCCGATCCGCTGCCGACAGAACTCCGCGTAGGAGCTTCTTATAAGCTCTATAGCGATCAATACAACGAAATAACCGTAGCCTCCGATGTTGGCAAATTGTTGGTCCATCGGGATCCGGGAAGCATTACCGCCGATCCACTCCCGAAATCCTTCATTACGTCGTGGGATACCAGTACCGTGCACTCGTTCATGTGGTCGAGTGGCGTGGAATATTGGTATGACCAGCTCCTTGCACTTCGCGCGGGCTATTATACAGAAGGATACGATGTCGGCGGGCGTAATTATCTGACCTTCGGTGCCGGCTTACGCTATGATGCCTATCAGTTCGATTTCAGCTATATCGATGCACTCGTTCAGGATAGCCCGCTTGCCAATACCTTACGCTTCACGCTCGGCATCAAGTTTTAGCGAGGATTGAAATATGAAGTATGAAATTTATTGCTAAGAGCACGTACGTGCGTGCGTGCGCAATTCTGCTACTTTATGTTTCAGGTTGTGTTTTCGCCTCCCCGGCAAACGCCCAGACCGCCGGGGAGGCGCACTCTTGGACAAAAAATCCGGTTGTTCTTAGGTATCTCCTGACAAGCCTGCCGCCGCCACTTCCCGATACGGTTCCCATGGCTTTTCCGGAAGCGTCGGAAACGAATGCGCCTGGGTACAAAAGCCCATTCCTTGCCGCAATGCTTTCTCTTGCGATTCCGGGATTGGGAGAATACTATGTTGGTGATCACATCTGGCGCGGAATGATATTCACGGGCCTCGAGGCTGGATTATGGATCGAAATGTTCCACTGGCAACAGCGCTATAATAACGAACAAAATAGCTTTTATGCCTATAGCGACGCGCACTTCAGCAGAGGGCGATACGTCTCACATCTCGACTCCATTCTGCTTTCCGATACACAATGGGTAAGGACGCTCTATCCCCAGGACCATGCCGATTCGAACAGCATAGCCTCCATCAACCGCGCGGAGGCAGCACTTGACAGTCTTAAGCAAATATATCCCTATTTACCGGATACGGATTATACCCACCGGTTGATCGATCCAAGCGTGGATTATCAACAATACAACGAGATGATTTCCAAATATCAGCAGTATATCTCTGGCTGGGACCAGATAGCAAGCTGGAGCACTGCTTCCTCGATGCGGGCGGATGCGCAGCATCAATATGATATCGCTAACGATTTTCTCTTCGGAATTTTTCTGAACCATGCGCTTTCGGCAATCGATGCCGCCCTGCTGGCGCGCGATCATAACACTCCGATTCGCCTGCATGGGGATATACTATTCCGCCCCTATCCCGACGGTACAATGGGAATGATCCCCACTGCGAATATCGAATATCGGTTTTAACGAATCACGGAAGCAGTTACCCTTGACACAGTTCCCGATGTCGGATGAGGCGATCGAGACACGAGTGCTGTTTTTTGTCGGACGGCAACCACATAACCGGCAGCGGAAATCACCAGCCCAACCAACAATACCCAATAGATAATCTGCATTTCAGTGTAAGGGAAATGAGGGCTAAAAGCGTCGTCCAGAACGATTAACCGGTCACGCGAGCCCAGCATAATTGTTCGAATACCGCGTGCAAATCGAATTGGAAGCGCATCGAAAAGCGGTGATGCAATTCCCGTAAGCCAGGCATAACGATGATCGTATCGCCACGTGTAATTATTATTCTCATGGAGCATGGCGCTGGGGGTAAGGTATTTTAGTTCGGCAATTATTTCGGAATCCGGGCGTTCTCCGAGCGTATCGGAATAACGTACCAGGTGGACCTCGCCGGTGTTGGTAAGCAGAAGTTCCCGGAGTTTGAGCACATTCAGTGGCTCAGAATCCCCCGCCTGAATAAAGTAGCAATGATAATAGGGATCTATTACCTTCCAGTGCCTGGAACCACCGTCGAACACTTCAAGCAAATTGTGGCCATTGCCGCCTAATTCGCTCGCACCATTGAAATCCCACATCCGGGACGGTGCTCCCGTGTGAGCCAGCAGCAGGGACATGGCAATATCCACATTATAACAATGAAGACGCATACCCTCGCGAAGGTCATTCAGGCAGGTATCCGGTTGGTCAACGACGGGAACGGCATTCATGGTAGTGAGTGGGTAGCTCCGATCGAATGCGGAGAGCACCGCCATATCGTTCGAAAAGCTGGGTGCATCGGAAAACGAACTGTGCGGAAGAAACAGCGTGCTATCATGCGGTTCCCAGCATTCCCCGGCGTGGACCGTCCGAAATGATTCTACAATTAGCCGGATCCGGTGCTGCGAAGACAGCTGGATGACTAACAGAGCCAGAGTCACCACAAAAGTTATGGCAAATAGCCGTTCCCAGAGGGTAGCAAGCATATTCAGTGCTCCTAACACTACTAAGAGTGAATACTCACGTAAAACTTTCGTTATCCAACGTGGAGGTAGGATTCTGCGTCTCGATACAGGCGGAGGAACTCCTCTCGAGTGGTCGTATGCTCTAACATTCGTAATTGTGGGTCAGTTGCAATAAGGGTTTCGGCATCATGCATCGTCTGTTCCACCAATACGGAGTCCAGCGTCAAATCCGCCAGGCGGAGACGGACGCGACCGGATTGCTTCAGTCCCAATACCTCTCCAGTGCCACGAATTTGCATGTCGGCTTTCGCGATCTCGAATCCATCGGATGTTGCAACCAGCGTTCGCAATCGTTCCATGGCAAGGGAAGCCTGTTCAATTTCATCGCTCGTTTGCATGCCTTCGCCGGGTGCCAGTTTCTCGCTGGCAATCAGTACGCACACGGAGTCTCCGCTCCCCCTTCCCACGCGGCCGCGCAATTGATGCAGTTGCGCCAGCCCAAAACGATCCGCATGTTCGATGATCATAACCGTCGCATTGGGAACATCGACGCCAACTTCGATAACTGTTGTTGCAATGAGCACGTCGTACTCCTTATTCCGAAATTTTTGCATGGTTTCCTGCTTCTCCGAGGAAGACATTTTTCCATGCACGAGCCCTACGCGCAACTGTTTAAGGTCATGGGATTTCAAAACCTCGTATGCCTTTTCCGCGGCTTCGGAATCCACTTTATGTGATTTCTCGCGCAGTGGATACACGATGAAGACTTGCTCCCCTTTTTCTTCCACTCTGCGGATAGCCGCTTTGTAAACTTGCGGATGATCGTGCTCGAAAAAGAGCATGGTCTTAATCGGCTTCCGTCCGGGTGGAAGTTCATGGATGGTGCTGACCTCCATGTCGCCATACAGCGTTAGGGCTAACGTCCGAGGAATCGGCGTAGCGGTCATCAGGAGGACATCCGGGGTAACCGCCGCTGGCGAGTGGAGGAGAACGCGGAACATATCGTGCTCGAATTCTTCGACAGTAGCAGTATCCGCGCTTTTTTCAATCAGCGCTTTTCGTTGAGCAACGCCGAAGCGGTGCTGCTCGTCCGTGACAACAAAGCCCAGCCTCTGAAAGCGGACTGATTTTTCTATCAGCGCATGAGTTCCAACGACAATGTGCGTTTCGCCGCTGGCGATGGCCTCCAGAATTTGCTTTCGCTCCCGTTTTCCCTGGCCGCCAATGAGTAAGGCGGTTCGGACTGAGGTGTCCTGGAGTATTTTGCTGACGGTATCATAATGTTGCGCCGCGAGAACTTCCGTTGGAGCCATAAAGGCGCATTGGTAACCATTCTCAATCGCGGCCAGCATGGCAAGTAACGCAACGATGGTTTTGCCGCTACCGACGTCTCCCTGCAAAAGCCGGTTCATCGGATACTGTCGGCCCCCTACTTTAGACATATCGTGAAGGATTTCGCGTAGCGATTTTGCCTGATCGCCGGTTAACCGGTACGGCAGCGAAGCAAACACCTGCTCGGCAACGCCTGAAGTTTCCGTGGCTTTGTGGGCGTCAAGCGACGATAGTAATGGGCTAACATCGTAGGTTACCACACCCTTTACATTGCTCCGCATTCGTTCACGTTCCATCGCAAGCCGGAGCTGCATGAAGAATAGTTCTTCATACTTTAACCGGGTTCGCGCGCGTTGCACTCGCTCGGGGCTTTGCGGCCAATGGGTTTCCCGAACCGCTTCCCTTCTGCCCATGAATCGATGCAGCTCGAACAAATCGAGAGGAAGTATCTCATCCAACATTCCAGCTTTCTCGCACTCCTCTACCGCCGCACGAATAATTTCCCGAAAGGGCTTATCCGTGACGCCTGCCTTGCGTAAGGCGGGCGAGAGATAATACAACGGCAACATCTGTCCCTGAACGAATTCTTCCGGATTCGCAAGGCGTTCGATGAAGGGTGGCTGGACAATTTGAAGAACATTGCGGTATTCACCGACATACCCAGCGGCAAGATACTCTTCGCCTTTTCGAAATTGCTTGGCTCGCCATTCGGGATAATCGAAATAGACAAGCTGGAGTATTCCGCCAGAGTCATCCTGAAGGCTAATCGCCGCCCGTCCGCGCCGATGACCTGCAATATAAGCGGAAGACAACACTTTGCCGCGAATACTCACTGGCTGCCGCAAATGCCGGCGCAATTCTCGCAGTGGGACAAGTTCCCGTGCATCGAGGTAGCGGCCTGGAAAATGAAACGCAAGGTCTTCCGGTGTTTCAAACCCCGCTTTCATAAGCGCTTCTGCTCGTTTGAGCGTCATGCCCTGTAATTTTCTAAGGCCGAGCGGTATGGTCTCTGTCGCAGAGGTATGCTCCGCGTGTTCCGTCGTATCGTCCTTGCCCGTACGCGAACGTGCCACAAATATCGGTTAACAGAGGATCTCCGCAATTCGCTCACTGCTGTTTCAGGAGCTTGAATGCTCCCAGTTTCGTTTGCTGGATAACTCATCACCAACCTACCGTGCCGTTGCGCGAAAAACTACTGCATCTCTTCCAGGACCATCCCGGAGAACTCTTCAAAACGAATGAGATTTCGAAGATGCTCGCGATTAAGTCCACCAGCCCGGAGTATCAGCGTCTTCGAGCAGTTCTGGACGCACTGGCCGAGGAAGGGCTTATCGTCCGCGAGACGCGCCGGCGCTATGGTTTGCCGCGGCCGGAACGTACGGAAATCGAAGGCGAACTTCGGTTACAGGCAACCGGCAATGGGATTGTTACACCGACAGCAGATTTCGACATCGGCGATACCGTTCTCGTTCGCGCTCGGAACATCGGCACCGCCATGGACGGGGACTTTGTACGAGTCCATCTTTTTGCGGCTAAGAAGGGAGAACGGCCGCAAGGAGAGATTCTGGAGGTACTACGCAAGTCCACCCATCGGGTCGTAGGGATGCTCCTTCGAACGCGGCAGGGATTCGTTCTCCGTCCGGAAAGCGGCACCATCAAGCGCGATATTTTTATTGCTCGAAAAGACCTGCACGGTGCTCGGGAAGGTGATCGCGTGACCGTCGAGCTTTACGAATGGACCGATGACTTCCTTCAGCCGGAAGGATTCGTTGTGAATAAACTGGCATCGCTTACTCCGCATCTCTTCAGCAATGAGGCCATTATTTCGGAGATGGATTTGCCGGAACGGTTCTCTTCAGCCGTCCTAAAAGAAGCCGACAAACTCCCGGACGCAATTCCGGAATCCGAAATAAGAAAACGGCTCGATCTGCGGGGGAAGATTATTTTTACCATCGATCCGGAAGATGCCAGGGATTTTGACGATGCCGTATCCCTCGAATCTAATGAAGACGGAACGGTTACGCTTGGAGTTCACATCGCCGATGTGAGCCATTATGTGCGGGAAGGCACCGCGCTGGACATCGAAGCGCTCGAACGTGGCACGAGCGTCTATCTGGTCGGCGGCGTCATTCCGATGCTGCCGGAACGGATCTCGAACGAGCTATGCTCACTTCGACCAGATGAAGACAAGCTTGCTTATTCGGCTTTCCTTCGTATCGATTCCAACACGGGCAGGGTAAAATCCGCCGAGATAAAGAAAACGGTCATCCGCAGCGTGATGCGCTTTACCTATGCAGAAGCGGAGCAACGCATTGCCTCCGGACGTGGTAAGTATGCAAAACTGCTTCGTGAAATGCGCCGGCTTAGCCAATTGATGTACGACTTGCGTCGTGAGGAAGGGTCTATTGACTTCGAATCGGAAGAATTCCGTTTTCGCTTCGAGAATGGTGAGCCCATCGAATCCTTACGAAAGGAGCGATTGGGTTCCATGCGAATGGTCGAAGATTTTATGTTGGCCGCGAACCGGGCCGTGGCAGAATTCATTGCCCGAAAGGCCCGGCAAGGGACCGAGCGGCCGTTCCTTTACCGCATCCACGCGGAACCTGATTCTGCAAAAGTCCGCGAAGTGGCGCAACTTGCGAAAACATTAGGATATAAGCTCAATGCTGATAATCCGACGCCAAAAACCATCCAGAATTTCCTTGCATCACTCAAAGACACCCCCGAAGAGCACTTGCTCAATCAACTTATGCTCCGAGCAATGGCGAAAGCTGTATACGCCGAGCACAATGTCGGCCACTTCGGCCTTGCTTTCCTACACTATACCCATTTCACGTCACCGATTCGCCGCTACCCGGACCTTCTTGTTCACCGCATGCTTTCAGAGTATCAACGCCCAGGCGGAATGAACCGGGAACGCGAGCACCACTACTACACGCTGCTGCCGGAGATTGCGAATCAGACAAGCGCCATGGAGCGCCGTGCTACCGACGCCGAACGCGCTTCGGTGAAACTGGCACAGGTTCATATCCTGAAGAATAAGCTTGGCGAGGAATTCGATGGCGTGATTTCCGGCGTCACTCATTTTGGAATTTTTGTCGAACTCGCCTCCGGTGCAGAAGGCCTCGTTCACATTCGTAACTTACCGGGATATTATGAGTTCGATGAAGCCCATTACACGCTCATCGAGCGTCCTGCTAAATTCGGTCCAAAACACGAATCGCGCCGGTTCCACATTGGCCAGGCGATACGAGTGCAACTTGTAAAAGTCAGTGAAGAAAAGCGCCAGGTGGATTTTCGGTTGGCGGAGGAAGAATCTATGGAAACCCCTATCGAAACTGTAGAGAAATTGAAGCACCAGAAGCTTCATCATGAGCGCGTTGCCGGCAAGCCTCGAAGAGCGCAACGCCGGCGGCCACGCTCGCATTGAGCGAAGCAGTTTTACCCGCCAGTGGGATTGCTGCTACTTCATCGCAACGCGCCTTCGTAAGGTGATGCAGTCCCTTTTCTTCACTCCCGATAATGAGGCAGAGAGGCCCAATCAGATTAATGTGGTAGAGTAACTTTTCTGCTTCCCCGGCAAGACCCAGACACATAATCCCATACTCTTCCTGCAACCGGCGGATCGTTTCAGCCAGGTTCCCATATTTCACAATCGGCAAATGATTGGCCGCGCCAGCGCTTGCTTTATAGACAGCCGGTGTTAAAACGGCACCGCGCTTCGGAAGCAAAATGGCCGTTGCACCCGCTGCCTCCGCGGACCGGATAATCGCTCCGATATTATGAGGATCTTCCACGCCATCCAGCGCAATCAGCAATGGATTTGAGGAAGCGCCCAACACCTCTTCCAGTTCCTGGTATCCACGCTGGGCAAGAAGTACAATCACCCCCTGCGAATCGGTGCTTCTCACGCCAGCCTTCTCTCCTCCATGCGAGGAAGACGCTCTTTTTTCCAGTTCCCTAAATTTCGTCCGATCAAGTTCTGTAAGGGCAACTCGGTTGGAGCGTAGAAGGTGCAGAATCTCCCCTATTTGCGGCCCATGGACACCATGGGCGAGATACACCTTCTCAATGCGCTGGCGCGAAGCAGGATCGCGGAGAAGCTCCAATGCGGCCCGGCGGCCAACGGCATAGCCTTTCTCCGTCATAGGAGTACCTCCAGCTCTGGCAAATGAGACTGTGGCCCAAACCACGTAAGTAATCGCTCGACGGCTACTTCCGGAGCAGGACATTGTTCAATGAGATCGGTCCATGGAGCAAATTGGTCTTCCCCGCTAACATACCTATAAAATCCATCCCACTGCTCGCCAAGTAACAGCAGTGGTTTCTTTTCGATAAACCCTTTCACCATATAATCCCATGCCATTGCCACCTCGGCAAGCGTTCCCGTTGAGTTCCCAATCGCGCACCAGGCATCGGACAAATCGAGCAGTTCCATCAGACGATCGGCCGCGCTTTTTACGCGAATTTCACGCGTAAGATACGCATTCGCCTCCCGCCCTTGGGCGTAATATACTTCTGCGGTCACACCAATAGAACTTCCACCCATTCCGCGCGCACCTTTTGAAGCGGCTTCCATCACACCATCGTAACCTCCTGTTATGATGGTAAAACCGGCATCGGCTAAGAGGCTCCCCAGCCGCTCCGCATCGTCATAGAGCCGCTCACCGGGAATACTTTTTGCCGGACCGAATACTGCGATAAGCTTCTTCATTAGTCAAGAAAGGCCCAGGTTACATCCAGACGCCAGTGAAATCCATTACGTGGATAAAGTGCCACATTGTAATACGGTGTGCCTAAAATATTCAAAAATTCCGCATTGACTTGCGCACGGCGGTCCACTTCCGCTGAGAGCACAAAATCCAGAGTTAATTGTGGCGAAAGCAGCCGCGGATCGGGTATTGCTGTAATACCCGAAGGAAACGTTGCGTAGCTGAGGCCACGATACACATAATAGTCGGAGGCTGGGTCATACGTCAACTGCGGATCCAGCGTACTATAATAACGGACTCGCGGCCCCGTTATAAAACGCAGGTTCCCTTCCCCGGCTTCGTTCTCATAGTAAAATGCCGCAAACCCAAAAAACCGGTTCGGGAGATTGCTCTCCAGCGATGGAGTAAGCGTATAGGGAGTGAGGGGTACATTCGATGGGAAATACGTAACGGAACTCGAAAAGTGAAATTTCCAGAAATATGCATCGAGCGCCATCGTGAAGGACTGGGAGTGCAAGTCCTTGCTGGAAAAAGCCGGTGGCGTCCGGACCGTATCATTCGGAACCGGATAGATTATTCCTTCCGGCTCATGGCGATCGAGGAAACCGGCATGAATTGCAAGGCTATCGTAAGATGAGAACGGAAAATGCATGTCAAACCAACCGCCGATATTGCGTATCTGATAGGTCGCTGTTGGGGTTGGGCTAAGAGTAGCTCGGTCCTTCGCATAGTTATAGCTGGCCGAAAAAGAAATTGCATTGGTCAGACCGATGGAACCCGAAAGTCCGGCTGAAGGAAGAACCATTGCAGAAATATCGCCACCGCCCATGGAAAGATTTGATTCGGCGGTGCGTGCAAATCCGAAGAGTGAGACTCGGAGAGCGGTTTTTAGCGCCAACGAGTCGCTGGCGGTTGCCGAAAGCCGGGACTCCGTTTGAGATGTTAGAAAATTGTAGATGGGATCCCGCGTCTCGCGTTCAGCCGTTCCCTGGACGCGTGCACTGGTCGTAAAATCGCCGATAGAGAGGGTCAGTGGCTGATCGAGGACCGCTCCAAGCCGGGTTCCAACGGCAACACTCGATACAAATGTAGGAAAAGTGCTGTCCGGCGACAAAATTCGGCGTGCTTCGTAGCTGTAAAATCCCGAAAGCTTCGTGCGTTGCTCGGCGAGCAGGGGCAGTTCCAGTTCGGTTAACACATCGGCGCGGACTCGATGGTCGAACGTATTATTATCGCGAACCGTCGCATTCACCTGATCGAATACATTATTGGAATCAATCGCGGCCACGCCCCCATTGAGCCCGCTGAATGCCGTCCAATATTGTCCCCACAAAAGCAAGTCGAGCGTTTTTCCCTTCGCTTTTGGGGTGGCGAAGAACGAATCGAGCTTGGCTTCGGTCATTGTACTATCGCTCGGAATTTTACCGAGATACTGATCGATCGTCATTTGCCCACGCAACGCCCACATGTCCGTCCGCGGATTAAAAGTACTGGCATACGGCGATGGCGGGTTCCCGGAAGCATGCCGGTGAATTCCAAAGGCAAAATTCGTGGCGCGCGAAGCATTGATACTGAATATTCCGTCAAAATTGGAATTATCACGGGCCAGGTCCTGCGTATAGTGAATCCGAGAATAGGGAACGGGCGCTCGAAAGCGCTCGATCGCAAAATTTGCGACATCGCTTGCAGCGAAGTCCGTGCCTTCCAGCGCCATGCCATCGGCGCTGCTGTTGAGATCTATCGTAGAATAAGGATCGAGCGGAAAGTAATCGGTAAGGGTTACCCCGTTCAGCAAGCTGTTCATCGGCAACACGCCATCCATTAGCGTGGAAGCCAGGTCCCCCGAAGTGCGAGAGGTCATAACGAAGGACTCTCGGCCGTACCCCTCATCGCTCAATACCAGTGGGAACGGTCCACCGGATTCTTCGAGTAGTTCTGGCAGTGTATTGGGCGAGCCGTAATAGCGCTGGGCCTCATTGGTAAAGAAAAGATCTCCGCCATTCCGGGCCACCTGTGGCCGGCGCCATAGTCCGTTGGCACCTTTGGGGGTATAGGAAAGTGTCGTATCGTTCCTCGGGCTACTTTCGGCCTTCCGAAGAGCGGCACGGCTGGTATCGAGAGGCGGCGGCGTAGGAGTCGGCGAAGGACCCTGCGCACGTGCGCTACCAGCGGCAAGGCCGGCTAAAAAAAGGAGTATGGTGGCGGAGCGCAAGAAATTATCTTCGTAAATAACAAAACGACTCTTCTACGCGTAAGTGTTCTCTAAAATTCGATGGCACTTTCCAATTCAGACGCTACGGGGCACAAGCCGCTTCGGGTTGCTCTCTTCGGTTCGACGGGATCGATCGGCGTAAATACGCTCGATGTCATTCGCCGCGCCCCGCATCGGTTCCGCATTACCGCACTTGCTGCACATCGTAATATCGACGTACTTGGCAAGCAACTCTCCGAATTCCCGAACGCTACGATTGCCATTGCAGATGAATCCGCTGCTGAGCACTTTCGGCGTCGTTTCGGAAAGGCAGAAATACTCTCCGGCCCCGATGGTTTGCGCGAACTTGCCCGCCGCGGCGATTATGACATCTTCATTGGTGCGCTCACCGGATTTGCGGGATTTGCCCCAACGCTCGAAGCGATCAAACTTGGCAAACGCATTGCACTGGCCAATAAAGAAACACTTGTCGTGGCCGGGGAACTACTCACGCAGCTTGCTGCGAAAACCAGGAGTGAAATCCTTCCCATTGATTCGGAACACTCGGCAATCTATCAGTGTCTGGTCGGGGAATCGAAGGATAGCATTCGGCGAATAATCCTTACCGCCAGTGGCGGGCCATTTCGAACGCTTCCCTTAGAGCAATTTGCGTGCATTACACCGGACCAGGCACTCCAGCACCCCAATTGGAAGATGGGACGGAAAATTACTATCGATTCCGCCACGCTGATGAACAAGGGCCTCGAAGTTATCGAGGCGAAGTGGCTATTTGGAGTCCCACTTTCAAAAATTGCAGTGGTCGTTCATCCGCAGTCCATTATTCATTCGATGGTAGAATTTATGGACGGAAGCGTGAAAGGGCAACTTGGGATGCCGGACATGCGGCTGCCAATTCAGTATGCGCTTACCGCCCCCGAGCGGCTGGATATATCCTACGACACCCTGGATCTCACTCGCACGAAGCCGCTCGAATTCTATCCCCCAGACCTCGAAAAATTTCCAGCGCTTGCGCTTGCGCACGAAGCCGGCGAGCGCGGAGGATTATTCCCTTGCACACTGAATGCCGCTAATGAGGTGGCCGTTGCCGGCTTTTTGAATGGCCAGATTGCGTTCACGGACATTCCCGTTTTGGTCCGCACCATGCTGGATGCTGCGCCACCGAACGCATCGGATTCGCTCGGCGCTACGAATGAAACGGAAATACTGCGGTCCTTCGAGCGGATCATGGCGTGCGACGCTCAAACACGAACGATGGCAAGCGAATCATTCGCCTCCATTGCTTAGGCATATTTTCCGAACGAGGCTTATTTCTGCGCACTCGTCGCATGAATATCCACGTAATGACCGTAAAACTTGAGCCAGGAAGTTTCGCCACTCATGGAATTTGAGGTAATGGCAATCGTCTTGTAAAAGTTACCCGGCTGCCGATACGCGGCCGAAAGCCGGACCTTGAGGTCTGTTGCCTTCCCGGGAGCGACGATGCTATCGCCCAACGCGGCAATCGTGCAACCGCAGGTAGGCTGGACGTGGCTAATATGCAACGGTGCATCGCCGGCATTCTTGAGCATAAAGGTCCGTGTGGCATATCCCCGGTTTGGCACGGCGCCGAAATTGGAATTGGTCGTGTCAATCACAAGGAGTGGCCCATGGTTCGCCGATGTGAAGTGCAAGGAACGAGCGCTGGAAGTACCTGCTATGGAAAGTGCAATTATTAAGAAAAAGAGATGCTTCATATTCGATATAAAAAATGGCTTGCGATGCTATAAAACGATCTTACCCGAAACGGTTTCAGAAACTGACCGGCTCGGATGCTGCCCGGTGAAAAACGTCGAGATATTCGAGCTGGCTCATTTCATATAAGCCGAATTGACGCAGGTGGTCGCTCGGCATCTGAGCATCGAGGATATAAAAACCCTTTTCGCGAAGACGCTCGACTAAATGCACAAGGGCAACCTGCGATCCATACGGTTCATTCGAAAACATGGACTCGCCGCAAAACACCGCGCCGAAGGTAATGCCATAGAGTCCTCCGATTAACCGACGAACATCCGGGTTCCCAGGGGTCTCTTTCCACACCTCGACCGTGTGCATTCGCCCCATTGCGAATAGCTTCAGATATAGTTCGATCAGCTCTTCGGAAAGCCAAATTTCGTTCTCCGGTACCAAGCCTTCGCGGGCACAGCATTCGAGCACCTGGCGGGGGGTTGTATCGAAGGTCACATGATATTCCCCTTTGTTAAGAATCTGTCGGACCGAGCGCCGGACCTTGAACCGATCATCTATTGGGACGATGCCTCGAGGATCATACATATAAAATCCAATCTCTCCTTCGTGGTTTGCCATCGGGAAAAGGCCTTGTTCATAAGCGACAAGGACCATCTGCGGCGTTAGAAGCGGATTGGCGCGAACGGGGGCGATCATATCATTTCGTTAAAATAACGAATTCAATCCTTCGGTTCATTCGCCGGCCGGCTTCGGTTGCATTCGAAGCGATTGGGCGGGTAGCACCATAGGCTGCGGTTTCCAGTCGGTCCGGAGCAATGCCGGATTGCATTAGATATCGCTTTACGGCAATGGCCCGCTCCTCGGAAAGCTTCATATTAAGCGCTGCACTACCGGTGGAATCGGCATGCCCTTCGATCCGAATCTGCATCGCCGGACGCACGTGCATGAGTCGTACCACGCGTTCGAGTTCCGGCACAAACTCGCTCGCCATTTGAGATTCGTTTGGGGCAAATTGTAAGTCTTCGAAGACAAACCGCCGTCCGGGTTCCATGGCTAGCAATTTACGACTGGCGAGGAGTGAATGATCGTCTGCACGAAGCAGATCGATACGAACGGAGTCCGGCGCCAGGGTGGACTGAGATAAATATTTGAGCGAATATAAGCTCGTAATATTCTGTGTCAATCCAGAGACGGAACTGGCGAAGTCGGTCCCAAGATCAAAACTTGCACCATCGGTCTGAGCCGCCATTGCATGATATTCCGGATAATACGGCGGCGTAACCGTTAACAATCGGACTTCTCGATCATAGAGCCAATCGCCCATGGACTTCATAGTAAAGTCCGTAGTTCCATCGCCATGCTCTCCACGCTGGTGGCACTGCGCATCGGTAATTAATACCGCAAGTTTAATTGCAATAGGCCGGAACGGCATATCGTTAATAGCATGGAGCCCTTCCAGAGCATTTTCTTTCGGATCGCCACCACCGACGGTTTGAATGCCAGTGACCCATTTCTCAAATTCCGAGGCATCGGCTGTCAAGGTTGGACTTTTCCATTCCACAATGTCACTGAAAAGCACCAACCCCAGGCGGTAATCAAAACCATGCTGGAGCAACGCCTGCGTAAACTGCAGAACGTTCTGCTTGACGGTGCCGATCATGTTTCCCATCGACGCAGTTTTATCGATTACAAAGACGATGTCGATAGGAACTCGATTCTCTCCATTGACGAGATCGAGCGAAAGAATAGGTCGCTCGATCCCATTCTCTTTCAGCCGGAGATCCTCTTTCTTGAGTGTGGGGACAAACCGGTTTCGAGGGTCCAGCGCAGAAAAGATGACACCCATTTCCGGGAAATGAGTGATGTCGATATTTTTGATGAGAATTCGAACGTCACCATCTGCCGTGAGAACCGGACGCTTCGACGCATCGCGCACTTTTTCAAGGACCGGAGTGCTTTGGGCAAATAATGGAGTGCTCAGAAGAAATGCGAGGAGAATGAGAATGCTCTGTCGGCGCATGAATATGCTTAAGGTGCAGAGTGGCACCGAGGTTCCGGTTAGATCGGCTTAAATGTTAGTTGGAGTACAGTGCTGGTCCGATCGGTCACCTTCGCGAAATCGCAACGCCGGATTCCCGGAAGCCAGATAATATCGTCGTTCCACTCGACAACTGGGTAGTGTTTTCGCCGCTCCCCCGAGACGTGCGCTTCGGTGAGGAGGTCACTCACTAACTTTTGCTTGCCATTCAAACCGAACGGAACTAAACGATCTGCTCTCCGCCAGGGCCGCACGCGAATGGTCGGAAATCGTCCAAGCACCTTTTCATCGAAGTGAACGATGAATGGGTCCTTGGAAATCGTGCGGTCTGGTGTATAACCGAGTACGAATTCTCCGTAGGGAGTTTCGAGCGGAACGCCTGAGAACAGGGCAACAGCTTTAAAATACAAACTCTCCGTGTTTTTTTCCCGCCAGAGTATCTTCCTAACTTTAATGAGTCGAATCCCTGCGTGCAAATCCAGCCTTCGCGAAGGTAGTTTCAACCAATGCTCGATACGAGTTGTCTCACGGGCGGTCAGTGAAAAAGGTCCCCGCGTCTCACCAATCCAAGCTTCGAGGACCGTATGCAGTTCGAACCCGCTGAGAGCATTCAGTCCATCGAGCGAAAGCCCTCCGCCGTTTCGCAATTTTTCCAGCGTATCGTTTGCGAATTGCTCGAGAAAACGCGATAGCTCGCGCATTCGCTCGGCAAGCCCCGCAATGGTTCGTACCGGCGAACGCTCCGGCCATGCTTCCGCAAGCACTGGCATTACTTTATGCCGCACGCGATTACGTTGATAGCTCAGTTCTTCATTCGAGGCATCGAAGGAGGGAATGAGATAGAACTCTGCGAGGTAATCGGAAATCTCCGTTCTGGTAACGGAAAGCCAGGGGCGGACCAGCCAGGCTGTCCCGAGTTTTCGCTTTGGCGGAATACCGGCCAGCCCCCGCACGCCAGCACCACGCACCAGGTGCATTAAAACGGTTTCGGCTTGATCATTTGCCGTGTGGGCTGTGAGAACGAAATCGAACCCCTGCGCTCGTACAAGTTCTTCAAAGAAGTCATACCGCTCCTTTCGGGCGGTCTCCTCGATTCCCTTCTTCTCCTTCTGAGCGGCGCGCGCCGTGTGCACACGCTTCACTTCGATGGAAACGTCCCATTCCGTGCAATACCTGCGGAGTGCATTTTCTTCTGCTGCCGCCGCTTCTTTTCGAATTCCATGATTCACATGCGCAACCGTCAGTTCGGCAAAGGTTCCAGTTCCTCGAAGCGATTGGAGGACGTGCGCCAGCGCCAGCGAATCCGGCCCGCCGGAAGCTGCGACAAGAAGCTTCGCGTCCGCTATTACACCGAGCGACTTAAGATCTTTCCGAGTTCGTTCGATTAAAGGTTGAAGGGATGTCATACTGCGAATTCATCCGCGTAATCCGCCTAAATCTGTATAATCCTGGTTTCGATTTAGAATTCTCCGTAATTGTTTTCGGTGCGCGTCAGCTTAATATCCTGCAGTTGTGGCGCTTTCACACGGATTTCCAGATTGAACCCGGAAATGGGCGAACCGGGCGGACGGTAGGAGAAGTTCATTTCCCAACAATGCAGGTCGCGGTGTACATCCAGTTCCGGTACAATAATTTTTCGGTTCAGCAGATCGTATGAGGCCGAGGTGCTGAACGTCCAGTTGACGGTAAGCGGAAGCGAAAGCGTGAGGTTCGCCCCAAAATCCCGTTCCGGAGCGCCGTTCGCCTGGAAAGTTTGCTGATAACTGAGGCCATACGAAATGTTCCACTTTGGCCGAAATGGCACATCGATATAGGGACCCGGATAATATCCGCCGAAAAATAATGCCCGTTCATCTTCGGGGGTATTGATATGGAAAAGCCGGCGCAAGGAATCATAATTTTGGTTACCCTCTATTGTCGTGGGCGAGGAAAAGCTTCCTTCAAGGCTGGCTTGGACCGTCTGCGGCCTCAAAAATCCCTGGTGCAGACTAATCAGCGTAGCCTGCGTGGAATCGCCTCCGTAATAATTTTCAGGATAGAACGAAAAATTCGCGGACCCGCTCAGGCTGAAGAGTGTACCAATTTGCGACGTAGCATACATCGTGAGCGGGCTGAGGAGTTTAGTTACTAAGTTATAGCCGCTCGAGGCGGTTAGATTGAAAAGTTTTACGTGGTCCACTGTGGTGGAATCTTTCGTCACCTGCCGTTCCACTTTTGCATCGAAATTGTTGGCAAGATTAAAGGTCATTGTGGCGGCTTTTCCCTGCCCGACGAGCGAACCATTCGGTTCGCCGTTAAAGATGTTGTAATATTCTATCTGTCCGGTAAGCGGATTTGGTATTCCCTTATAGTTTTGTGACGAAAGGTCCGGCTGATATACTAATCCGATCTGCGGTTGGATGGTGTGTCGTATCGCCTCGATGCCAAACGCTCCAATATTGGCGATGCCATAGAGTGTTGTAGAGATCGAAACCCCGGCATTATAATTAAAGAGGTTCATAAATCGGTGCTCTGTCGTGGTATCGAATTGAGCGAGGGAATCCACAATTTTTCCGGTAGTATCTCGGATATAGACCGTGCGTCCATTGCTTAATTTATGTTCCCGTACTAACCAGGCATCTTGTACGCTGATGCTTGGAGTAATCGTGAAATATCCAAGCTTAGGCGAAATGCTAATGGACGGAGTGTTCAGCATACTATAGCTCTCATAATTCGTATATCGCGTTGTGTCCTGTACGGAGCCGGGGGTATTCGTACCGTGATTGAGGTTATGACTTGCACTGAAATTGTAGCCTATTCCGAGTGAGGCAAGCGTTGGATTGACCGGAGTGCCATTCGTGGATTGAAATGGGAACCAGGTCGTTTTTGAGAGATTAATGGATGGGCTGTTTTCCTGATACGTTCCATCGATTAAATTTTGGGATCGGCTGTATTGAATTCCCAAAGCAACCCCGGCATCCGGCCAACTGGTGCTGAACGCCGCATTGGAAGTCGCCTGCTGGGTATAGTATTGCTGGACGCTCGTCGCATTATTTTGATTGTAGCCAGTACTTTGGAAGCTGAGATTCGCAGACAGCGAAGTTTGATACCCCAATTGTAAATTGGGCAGCACCGCCTGCACGAGCCAATTCTTCGTAAAAGGATCGCCACTGCTGAACCGTGTGAAACCATACCCCAACTCAATCGATGCCGGGCTGCTCAGCAGATAGCGTTTCATCCATTCGGTCTGGAAATCAATATTGTATCCGCCGACCGTATAAATATCGGACTGGATTCTCGAATCCAGATAATCGTTCCAAACCTCATAATAGCCCAGATGAGTAAGGCCATATCCACGGCCACCCTGCGTCTGATAGCTGGGCGGAATGATCCCCGAATGCCGCCCACCGCTGTGGTTCGGAAACACGCCAAAGGGTAGCACAAAAATTGGAACATCGGCAACGTAAAGATATACCGGCTCGGCAAAAATCTGGTCGCCCATGATTACCTTCATCTTCGGCGAGGCAAAGTAATAATGCGGCTCTGGCAGATCACAAGTGGTATATCGCCCGTTCTCGACAAAAAGCGTATTCGGAGCAACCTGCTTTATCTTCTCGCCATAGTAAAAGCCGCCCTGCATTTCCGTCGTCCCCATTTGTACAGTCCCTTGCTTGGTCTTAAAATTATAGACAATCACCTCACCTTCATACACGGTCCCTCCTTCGGTAAGTTTAGGGGCACCTCGTTCTTTCGCACGCCCGGTATCGCGTGTCATGACGCGGTGGAACGCAATTTGGCTGTTTAAGACGGAGTCGATATTCCGGCTATAAGCCGTGAGCGTATTATGTTGGAAATCCATTACGATGGTGTGAGCATCCAACTCGCGGTCCTGGAACTCGACGATTGCCTTCCCTACCAACGTCATTTTCTTTTGATCCACTTCGAATGCCGTTGAATCCTCTGCGGTATAGCGGATAATAGTATCGACATCCCCCTTCATCGTGTCGCGTGAAATATAGAGCGAATCCGGAAGTTCGAGACCGGGGCGAATTTCTTTGAGCTTCGGAGCCGTCGTATCGCGCGCGGGAGCTGCGATCTGAGCCTCCGCGGAATACACCCAGCCTGCGACCAGCATATATGCGGCAACGAACCTCATCGGCAACCGTTGAAACGTCATTGATATACTGGTCTTACCGTATACGGAATGGGATCCTCGATTCCTGCTTCGGCAAATCCGCGAAGCCGTAGCGCACAGCTATCGCAAAGGCCACATGCTATATCTTCCGATTGATAACAGGACCAGGTCGCTTGAATCGGAGCGCCCAGCTTTATGGATTCCCGAACGATCTCGCTTTTACGAAAATGAATGACTGGTGTAACAATGCGGATGCTCGTATCTGGTTTCGTTCCGATCCCGATGGCGCGCTCGAAAGCATCGAAGAAGGACTGGCGGCAATCAGGATAACCGGAGGAATCCTCTTCCACTGCACCGATATAAATAGCCTCTGCGCCGATCACTTCGGCCCAGCTTGCAGCTATAGCAAGAAAATTTCCGTTGCGAAATGGGACGTAGGAACTCGGAATGTTCGTTGCAGTAAGATTTGCTTTCGTTACTTCGATAGTATCGTCCGTCAGACTCGATCCTCCGATCTCGCGTAGAAATTCGATATCGACTTCGAGCCGCTCGCGAATTCCGAGCGCATCCGAAACCTCCTGGAACGCGCGCAGTTCCCTCCCCTCCGTGCGATGCCGGTAATTTAAATGCAGTGCAGCAACCGCTTCGCTTTCCCGGCAGGCGATAGTTGCCGTGAGCGTCGAATCCATACCTCCGGAGAGTAAGACGATTGATTTCATGGTGTGGCGCACGCTTCAGTTTGCGTCAGGATGTTGCAAGCTAAAGCTTACCCCCTACCTCGGCCGAAGTTCGTTCCGTTTCCTGAATACGCACGCGCAGTTCCTGCAAATGTTTCATTCTGGCAAAGAGCAAGGAAAGTCGCTCGAAGAACCAGGCAGCAATGTGTTCCGCGGTTGTTGCAAAGGGAACATAGACGGCTTTGAGATCAGAAACTTTGAGAAAATTAACCATGAGAGAATCGGTATCATGGCAGAGAAAGGCATGGTCAAGCTCCGCCACAAGCGGATCGACTAACTGTTTAAGCACGAAATAATCGAGCACCATACCGGTCTGGTCTGGCTCACCGGTGAGTTCAACCCACATTCGGTACGAGTGCCCATGAATGTTACGGCATGCACCTTCATGATCCGGCAGGCGGTGGCCCATCTCCCATCGAAAGTCTTTGGAAATTGTCGTGAGCATTGAGAACTTATTGAATAGCTTTTCCCAATTTCTTAATGGTGATCCGTCTGGAATGTGGCAGCGTGTCCTCCGATTCTGTGTATTTGGCCACCACATTGGAATTAAGCCCTCCCCGCGTGGAAAATTCCCCGGTTACTTCGAGCCATCGCGGTTCCAATGCCGTCACCAAATCCTCCAGTATCTCATTGATTACGGCTTCATAAAATATCCCACGATTCCGAAAACTAAGGAAATAATACTTGAGGGCTTTGAGCTCCACGCACAGCTTATCGGGTACAAAGACGATTGTAATTTCGCCAAAGTCCGGCAAACCCGTTACCGGACAGACGGAAGTGAACTCCGGATTCGAATGTGTAATCACATAGTCCCGCTCCGGATAGGGATTGGGAAAAACGACTAATTCCGGTTTGCTTGATTTTATACTCCGCGTAATACTCCGGGCCATATCAACTTGTGTAACTGTGTTTGTAGCCGAACGGTCAAGTGGTCCTCAAGAATCCAGGCAGCAACATCGTGTAGTTCCAACTTCCCATGTACAGGCGAAAAAAGTATCGTGCCGGGGCGGTCCTTCAGCAACGCGAGCTGCTCACGCGACCATTCATAGTCTTCCCGGGTGCCGATTACAAATTTCACTTCATCCTGCGTTGTAAGGTATTGGATATTCTCGTACCGATTGCGCTTCATCATACCCGAGGACGGAGTTTTCAGGTCCATGATCCGCTTTACTCGCGGATTGACATTCGCAATATCAGCGTGTCCGCCCGTTTCGAGCATTACATCGTATCCGCGCCGGAGCAGTTCATCCATCAGCGGATAGATGCCCTCCTGTTCAAGCGGTTCCCCGCCCGTCAGTTCTACCAGACTACCTGTGTAAGCTTCGATTGCTTCGATAATATCCCCGATGCTTCGGTCCTCACCTTCATAAAACGCATACTCCGTATCGCAATATGAACAGCGGAGACCGCAGCCGGTGAGTCGAACGAAAATGCATGGTTCGCCAGCGCAGGAGCCTTCCCCTTGAATGGAATAAAATATTTCATTCACGCGCAGCACATCCCGACGCTGTTTTTCGGCGCGCGAAAGTGCGTTGTGCGTGTCAATTTCAAGGATTTCCGGCATCCCAATGGTGCAAACGTGGAGTTTGCGGAGTAGGCTCCCGAACCCCGATAATTGTATTTAACTACGTCGAACGAAAAGCGATTCGCCGGGCTGGAGGGTGGGAATAAACCACGGGCGCGAATCCAGCGAAGAAACTCGCCGAGCGTTCATTCCCGGACCATTGCTGTCGGGTACCGGAATACCGAGAGCATCCCATAGGGACGCCGGGAATAACTTCACACGTCCCGGACAAAGCCAGGCGAAAATACGAAGGGCGGACCCAAACAGTACCGCGTCATCCCCCATTTTGGCAATGAGGCGTTTCCATTCAAGCTTGCCATTCGTTGCATACAGAACATTGAACACATCGAACCAATCGCAGCGGCCGCGCTCCATAATATAGAGCTTGTTTAGAATTAATTCCTCTGCAGGGAGCACAGGATAAGAATTTCCACGCAGCAGCAGCGTGGTTTTGCCATTAAAATAATCCTGGTCCAACGGCCGGACATAATTCGCCATCGCCCATATCAAGTCCACAATGCAGCCATCGCGCGTGGAACGATAAATCCAACCTCGATCGTAGGGCAGCGTATCGTAATAATCGGAAGCGCCGACCTTGGTTACAGCGTCTATAAAGTGTTGCTTTAATTCGACGGGCACATAAAGATCGATATCCTTGCTGTTCCGATAATGTCCACAATAGACGGCCCAGGCGAGCGCGCCGCCTAAAGCAAACGGTTTGCCGGTCTCACGGGCAGCGGCAAGGACATCATCGTAGAACGCCCATTGGTCCTCGAGTATCCAGTCCAACCCGTTGATTTCCCGCGCATCGACTTCCATTGATGAGTTGAGCATCCATCCGTATGCCATTGTCTGAACCGCGATATCCAGGATGGAAAGGATTCACAGGATAATGCTCAAAGACTTCCAATACTTCATTGCCGAAAAAAATCAAGCAAATGAGAGTCTTTGGAAAGGAAATCCTTTACATCCTCTCCATCTTGGTTATTGTGGTTCTGACAATTAAAAGGGCTGTACCAGTAACGCCGTCTCCATTTCTTCCGGAGTCAATCCACCATGGGAGCCGTAGAATTTTTGTTCGAAGCGCCCTTGTTCGTACCACCAAACCGACTCTCCCGCGTATGGCAATAGTACCAAGTCGCCTATTCTTCCCATAAAAGCCGCCGAAGGCGGCGCCGATCCAAAAAAACCTTGTTCGATAAGGTCCTCCGTTTGGTGTATCTCCGCGCGCCCCTGCAGCTTCCTGGTTAGCAAACTGCATACTTCCTCGATGTGTCCTTCTTTAACGTGCAGGAACATATCGCGCGAGGAACCCGCGGGCGCGATATATTCGCCACGGCGATTCCGACGCAGCAACGGAAGCAGTTCCCGAACAGACTCATTGAGATAGACCGTTGTTGCCGGATCGATCCCAATATGCGCGTGGTCCGCCGTCATCATAAAAAGCGATGTACGCTTCGGCGATTTCATGGCCGGAACCAGAAAGGTCTCCAGCATCCATAACACGGCGTGGATCTCTGCATCGAGCTGCCGCGCTTTGGGGCCGTGTTCATGGCAGACGGAATCTATTTTGTCATAGTACAGGAAATAATAGGTCGGCTCCTTCTGTCTCTGAATCAACTCAGCCAGTGTAACGATGGCTTCCGGAAAGCTGCGGTACGGAACGAGCGTCGCGCCGGACGTCACGACCTCCGTATAGGGCGAATGTGTGTACTGGTGGTCCTGGAACACAAAGGATTTCACACCATGATTGTGCAGATCGTAATAAATAGTGTCGGTTGGGAATAGCCGTAGCGGATCGGCTCCAGCTTTGAGCAACGTATCGCGCTCCTTATCCCCGGCAAAGGAGAAAAGCAAGGGTGAGATTACGGCGTCCACAACCGGCTCGTAATAATTCCACTCGTAGATACCGCTCTGCCCGATGGGAAGTCCGGTATGAATGGTTGTTACATGCGCCGCCGTCGTCGAAGGAAATTGCGAGCTAATCTTGGCGATGAGTCCTTCCGCTTCGATTCGTTTCAAAAAGGGGCGATCGAGGTAACGATCGATAAAGCACCAGCCCAGGGCATCGATAAAAAACAAGACGACCGTATCGTATTTCGATCGAAGGTCCTCCCGAGGGCCGAATGGAATTCCCAAATGCTTCGCATGGTCGGGTTCGGAACCGCTTGCGCCTAGCAAGAGCGAACGGATCGTCTGCGGCAATTGCGCAAACGCATAGCCCTCGTAGAGCGGCTTCAGGAAATGCTCGCCAAACCGGCTCTGGCTCACGCTTCGGATGGATTCTTCATCGATCATAGCTCTTCCGTGTTGATACTTCAAAAATCATCCCAGGATTCTTTAACATTGCCTCTAATATTATCCAGGCCGTCCGTGTTAACGAGATCGCGCAGAAATTACTTTTATCGCATACCGCACCGTGCCTATCGAACATAATCGCCCGCTAAAATCGCTCACGACCTTCAAGATTGGTGGGCGGGCCCGCGAGTTCCTGGATCTGGCCATTCCGGCTGAGCTTCCGGCTGCCATTCACTATGCCAGTACTCATGGGTTGCAAATTCTTATCTTGGGCGGTGGCAGCAATATGCTCGTAAGCGATCGCGGCTTCGAGGGTCTCGTTATCCATCTCGCCAATAAGGGGATGGAACTGCAGGACCAGACTCGGCTGCGTGTTGCGTCCGGAGAGCGGTGGGACGATGTCGTAAAATTTGCGGCCCACGAAGGGCTGTGGGGCATCGAGAATCTCTCCCGAATCCCCGGCAGCACCGGCGCGGTCGCCGTTCAGAATGTGGGTGCCTACGGACAGGAAATCAAGAACGTGCTGGTTACGGTCGAGGTCTTCGACCGTCGTTCGAATTCCTTCCGAACGCTTTCCAAGGAAGAGTGCCAGTTCACATACCGCAAAAGCATTTTTAACACCCAAGAGAAGGGACGCTACATCATTCTTCATACGACGCTGGAACTTTCCAAGATACCGCATCCGAATCTCTCCTATCCGGATGTTAAAATATGGTTCGAACGAAATCCAGCGCCTTCCCTTGCCGAAATTCGCGAAGCGATTCAATCGATCCGCGACCGGAAGTTCCCGTTTCCCGCCGAATCCGTGGAAGGGAACGCCGGTTCCTTCTTTAAAAACTCGGTCCTGACGGACGACCAATTCCGTGAACTCGAACGCAACTTCGCCCGTAACCTTCCGGAATATGCCGAGCAACTCCGCCGCTGTGCTCCGGAATCCGGAGCCTCGACTTCGGACTTCGGACCACGGGTTCGCGTCCCCAGCGCCTTTATCCTGGAGGCCTGCGGACTCAAAGGCTTCCGCCGGGGCGATGTCCAACTCAACCCTTCCCAGCCCGTCATCGTCCTGAATGTTACCGGCCAGGCAACGGCGGATGAAGTCCTTTCCGTCGTCCGGGAAGTGCGGGCGTTGGTCCGCGAAAAAACCGGACTCCACCTTTCGACCGAGCCGGAACTTATCGGTTTCACCGAAGCAGAACTGCGGGGGTATGGCTTTATCGACGAGGAAATTCAACGGTATATAAACAAATAACGAGTGGAAATACCACTCGTTATTCTGCGACTCTTGCTAATTCCCCGCACAAGAAGGTGGGAGCGGTAGTGTGATTGGCCGTTACTGCCGAACGAATTCTGCCTCGATCGTAATGGTAACATCATCGCCAACTAAAACGCCGCCGGCTTCGATCGCGACGTTCCATCCGAGACCGAAGTCCTTCCGGTTGATCTTCGTCCGTCCGGTAAATCCCACTCGGGTTCCACCCCATGGGTCACGCATTTCCGGCGTCCGTTCCACCGTCAGCGTAACGGGTTGTGTCACCCCGTGAATCGTCAGATCGCCGGTGACGAGCAGCTCGTCATCATTCTTGTGCTGCCAGGTGGTGGACCGGAACGCGATTTCTGGGAATTGCTCTACCTCGAAAAAGTCTGCGCTCTTAAGGTGCGCGTCCCGCTTCTCATCCCGCGTTTCTACCGAGGCGGCCTGAATCGCCACCGATACCGCATTACGGTCGATGCGGACCGGGTCGTACTCCAGCGTGCCCGAAAGCTCGCTAAAATGGCCTCGGACGTTCGAGATCATCAAGTGGCGGACGCTGAACTCCGCCGTAGAATGGCTCTTGTCCAGATTCCAGGTGGCGGCTTTCGTTGCTTCATATTCCTTAGAATCGCCTGTTTTCGATACTTTTGCTTCTAATGTGTCAAGACTCATAACTAATCCTCCGTCGTTGAAAAAATAAATGTTGCAACAGCTATTACGCCGCCCCATAATACTTGTTTCAACAAGCGAATCGCGGAGTGCAATTCCGCGCTACACCGAGCGAACTTTGTCATTTGTCATTGGTCATGGACCATTGGCAGTGGATGAACTCTTCCATCCACTTTCCTGTATAGTGCCCCGAATTACCGGCGGGCACCAGTCCCGCCTTCCCTACACTCTGTGAGTTCTCGCGGAGCGATAGTGTGAGCGGTTCCCAG
>JAKAIL010000236.1 GCA_021825235.1 Bacteroidota bacterium
TGGGACCGTTTAAACAGATGATGGACGAACATGGCAATTTGGCGGTCCTCCGGTATCGCTATCGTATTGTGCGGTAACCACACAAGGTTTCTTATGCTGGGCAAGGGATTCGCTGTTCCATTACTCAACAGATGGAGGTCATGCATGGAGCGAAACGCATGTAAACGATACATCTGCAAAAGGATATGCCTCTATTCATTGCGCTGCCAACCGTATCTGGCTAGCCTATGATAGCGTGTTAGAACTTTCAACCGATGTAGGCCAGACCTGGTCGCGTGCCATGAACGGACTCACTCATTCCCCTCCCCATGATATTACGTCCGATCCGTATGGTCACACTTTCTGTATTCAAGGAAAGTTTTGGCCGGGCTTACAATGGCCGGACAGCTGCTCCATTTATGTGTGGGAAGGGTTATCAAGTACCTGGAGAAAATTGATGACCCTTCCCGAAGAGACAAATTTGGGGAGCCCGGAGGATGTTTCTCTGTATGTCTGGTCGTTGTGCGCCAACTCAAATTACCTTTTCCTCGGCACGAACGTCGGCGTCTTCCGCGTAGCCCTCGCCGATTTCCACCTCGGTGTCTCCCCCTCTGCCGCTCAACCGACGGACCAAAGTGCCCTTGCCTATCCCAATCCCGCTTCGTCTAATTTCACCGTGCGGTTTTATCTCGCAAGGCCGGGCAGCGCGAATATTACGCTCTATGATGTGCTTGGGAACATTGTTTATGAAGCCCCAGCCTCCCAGTGCGGTGCTGGATGGAATTCCATTCCCATTCGAAGCAGCCTGATGCCCGGTTGTTACACGTTTCAGGTTACTGCAGGCGGAACAGTTTCTCGTGGGCGCGTAGCCGTCGTCTCAGAGTAAAAAAAAGACCCCGCATGGTGCGGGGTCTCTGCGTATCGCATTCAACAAAGCTTAGTGCTGAATTACCAACTCGCGCGACGCACGGTACGGCTGCCCCTGCGAATCCGTTCCGGTTACGCGGACGATATACTGCCCGCTCGCTACCGGCGAACCGGCGGCACCGTTGCCGTTCCACGTCAGGTTTGTGGTGCCCTTCATCGTGGTTATCAGGTTGCCCAGTACATCGTAGATTTCCACGTTCGCCGTAGCGGCGCCCGGAATCCTGAAGAGGACTTCCCCATCGCTCGGGTTCGGCAACAACGCGAAGTTAATCGCCACCGGGTTGCTCTCTGCCACGCTGGCCGCCGGTGGATCGATCGCCTGAATGGTAAATTGCTGCGGCTGTGGCGACTGGTTCGTCGCGATGAATAGCGGTGCCTGGAACATCTGGTCCACCGTTCCATTGCCACAGAACTCCACCACAATACTGGCCGATTGTCCTGACCCAATGGTAATCGGGGTGGACATATTCGTCACCAGCGATAGATTCGAATTGCTCGGGATTAGTATGTTATTAATCGTAATCGTCGATGCGGTGGTATTCATCAGCGTGATGGTATCGTTCACACACGATTCCGTGGCGAACTTCGGATTAGTGATCGTAATAATAGAGGTCCCGTTTCCGGTAAGCTCTGTGCCAAGATCGATGTCCGAAGTATCGCGGTCGCCGTGGCCCAGCCGGCCGGGTACCGCCACGCCTTGCACGTGGATAGTGATGGGCCCGCAGGTCAGCCCGGTTCCCGTCGCATTCAGTGCGATCGTTGCGCCGAAGCTGGGGGTGCCAGTGACCGTTGGATTGAACGCTACCATGAGCTGACCCTGCGCGCCGGACTGTATCGTCATCGGGAACGTACTCACCACCGAGAATGCCGAACTTCCGGAGCCGCTCACCGTCGCGCTGTTGATCGTAACCGTGCTGTTCGTCCGGTTCGTCAGGTAAATTGCTGAGGTATCGGTGCCACCGGAAAGGATCGGTCCCAGCACCCCGTGCTCGTGGCGGACAAAAATGCAGTTGGTCAACTCGCCGTTATTATTGATCGTGTCAATTGCATTGGCGACGACCCGCACGAGAATGTTATTCGTTCCGAGCGTGCTCGTCGTAACCAGCGTCAGCGTGAATGTTTGCTCCTGCATCGCTACGGTCGGGCTGAAACACACGTCCACATATTGGACGCTGTGCGGCGCGACGCTAAGCATGGTTGCCCCGGTGATCGTAAACATCGTGGAATTCGGTCCGGTAAGCATTGCGCTGTCGATCGTAACCGCCGATGCCGTCGGATTCGAAATCTGGATCGTTTCGCACTGCGTGCTGTCAACAATCACATTATCGAAGTCCAGCTCGCGCGTTACGAGGAAGAAGAGCGAATCCCCTTCGTTCTCTCGGCCCTGGACATTCCCTTGCAACTCGATATCCGCGCTCCCCTTCACGGTTGTATCCGTCATGCCGGCGAACTGGAAGCTGAGCGTTCCGCGGAGTTGGTCTTCGCCGCCTGTGGTGGGCGCAAAGCAGACCATCAACGTATTCGTGGAATCCGCCGCAACCGTGACGGACGAGTTCCCATCGAACGTGAATGCGTTGGAGCCGTCTCCACGGATCCTAAACTGCGTCAGCGTGATTGCGCCCATGGTGTTGTTGGTAATCCGGATCGGCAGGCATTCCGTATCGCCAACGCGTGTGCTGAAGTCCACCTCATCGGGCACCGACAGTTCGAACTCATTTGACATCATTGCATGTCCGATAAGTGTAACCGAACCGGTATCCCCAAGCAGCGAGGAGACGGAAAGCTTGCCCGTAAACGTTCCTGCTGTGTTCGATTTGAAGACAATCGGAATCGTGGTGGTGCCGTTCGGCGCGACGGTAAGGCCGACGAGATTGGCCGTAAAATCGCTGCTGCCGGAAAGCGAGCCGGTAAGCGTGAGCGCGGTCGCCGTCGTATTGTGAATCGTAACGTACTGGGTATCGGCGACGCCCACGCGAGTGTTAAACACCAGGCTGCCGGTGGGACGAAGCTGGAACGGAATCGCCGGCATTGCGTGGCCGATGAGCAGGAGCTGTTCCGTATCGCCCATGGCCGAACGGAGGGTAAGAAACGCGGTGTCCGTGCCGGTTACGAGCGGCGTAAAGGTTACCCGCACCACGCCGGAGCTATCCCCCATCAGGCTTAGCGAGGTAGAGCTGAGCGTGAAGAGCGCCGAACTCGTCCCCGAAAGCGCGGCCGTAACGCCCAGCGATGAGTTGGTTTCGTTCCGCAGCCGGATCGTATCCGTTGCGGAGGAACCGATGTGCGCATTCAACACCTGCGTGCCTTCTGGCGTAATCTGCAGGTTCGGCGTGGTCGTTTCCGTCGCATGACCCACCAGCATGGAGCGCAGCGTGTCCATTGCCGAACTGGTGACCATCAGGGTTGCCGTATCGTAGCCCGTTCCCATGCCCGGAGCAAAGTTTACCTTGATGCTCTGCGTGCCATACCCGGCGATTTGCACGCTGCCGGTCGGGTTGGTCGTGAAATCCGCCGAGCCGCTACCCGTAAGGCCGATATTAATGTAGAGCGGCAGCGCGGTCAGGTTCGTGATCGTTACCGTTTGCGTTGCGGTGTCACCCGAGTGGGCGGTAAAGTCCAGCTCGCCCGTGGGTGTGATGGAAATAGATGCTGCGCGTGCTAAACTGCACGCCAGTACCAGGCTCACCAAGCAGAAGAACGAAAGCAATCTCCGAGATAGAGTACCAATAGACATAATCGTTGCGTTAAATGTGATTAGACGACGGCCCCGCGAATGACAATGTCATACATAGTCATCCATGAAGGGCACTTCATGTGTTCGGGCTAACGTATGCCGAAAAAGTGCCAAACCCCCTCCCGCTCAGCCGAAAAGCCAATTTTAGTTACTGTTGAGGTGTCCCAATGACACATTTCCGCATGTTAGCCGCGAGCATCTTCCGATTCCTTTTCATCGGGAGGAGTGTTCTCTGGAGGCGCCTTTTGATTTGCATCGGGTGGGGCGGACTGTTGCAAATTATCCAACAAGCTTGCAGTACCGAAGAGCATCAGGTATTGCTTATCGTTCGGTTCAAGGGAAAGCGCAGAGCCATCGTATTTATTAATGGCGATGCCTTCGGATGCAACTTTTTTCGTATCAACTACGGCGAAGAGTGTGGCAAGCCGATCCGCCTCCGTTCCAAATAGATTGAGAATTCTTGGTCTTATTTCATCTGAAAATGATGCTTTTAATGCAGCATTGGGAAGGTACACGCCGTATAATGCACCCGCAAAGCAAACGGGGTGGGAACAGTTCCAATGCTTAAGATTGTCGTATGTCTTTAGTAATTGGTCAAGGGTCTTCGCGTCCGAAGTCGGAACGTTATCGATTCCGGCATCGAGGAGTAACTTCTCCAGCGCGATACGAGAATTGTCCACTTGAATCGGTTCCTCTGGGCGGGCTTTGAAAACCAGCACATTACGGAGATGAGGACAAATACGCGAAACGCCACGCCCCACATGATGCATATTCGCTGGAAAAATGAGAAGCCGCCGCCATTTAGGAAGTACGGAACGAATGATTTCGCCAGTTGAGCTGTCGAATATAGCTGTTTCTCCGGCCCAGTTCGCATTCCAAACCTTGTTTAGGAAGAGAATCGCCGTCATGTCCTCCGGGTCCTGCGAATCCTGGTGAATATAACCATCGTTGCCATAGGTGTAGCCGTTAGAATAGGTACGAATGAGGACTGGCGTCTTCGGAATTAGTGTTGGCTGAAACGATTCCCAAATGTTAAGAATTACCGGTGGAAGTTCCTTTCGAATATCCTTTCGATTCCCGGAGTTCGTGCCCGTTCGCGAAAGCGCCACATTCCAGTGGCTGAAGGATACTTGATTGCTAGATCTCCACCCATACCTAAACCCTATTCGAGAGATAACGGCCAGAGCGTCGTTGATCAAGTTTTCACCGACTAGATCATCGTAAACCTCGATTGCATCTTGTTCCATTTATATTCCGAACGATGAGAAAGGATAGTTACCACCAAGTGCCATCAAAACCGAGCATTCCATTGAGGGTCTCGAACTGAACGGTATAAGCCGTATCCCCATGCCTAATGACGCCCCAGTTGGCATAGTAGATGGTATCGGATTTCGCATTTCCGCGCAGAATCCGAATGCCCGTATCGCTGGGAACCCCGTAAGCCGAACACAAAAGTGCTTTAAAATGAAGGTAATCATATAACGTACTAATGTACTTCGCATCTTGCGAGATTAAACTTACATCAGAGAGTGAGTTATTCCGGAATAAGAGGTTTGCCGTGAACGCACCAAGAACATTCGGAAAAAATAAAGGCCCATACGTTAGTTGCTCACTGGGAACCAATACGATTCTACCACTGACTCTCGTGTACTGCGAATCTCCCATTCCATCTCTTTCAAGTTTCCATCCCGCATTTATCGCCAATGCCTTGGCGGAGTCGAGTGAAATACCCAGAGGCAAGTGGATTACTTGCGTCGGCGACGTCTGATTCTTATGTGCACATTGAACGACCAGCAACATTGCGCAAATGATAGCAAAAGACAACGCTAATTGAGCTTTCATGGGTTCAGGGAGACAGGTATTAATCCAATTCACTAAAGGTTGCCTAACGCTCTGATTGCCGAAACTGGGATGATGGAGCTGGGTGTTTGGCCACTCCCCCCGCCAGGAGGCGCATCCCCGGGGCATGGACGAGTTGTTGGCGGCCAGTAACCATTCATCTGCGCAAAAAGGGTCGCGCAGGAGCAATCAAGCCCACCTTCGGTTTCGATGGCAATATTAAATGCATTATTCCACGCGGCGCGCGTAAGATTCCAATAGGCACTCTTAATAGCATTTAACCAAACGCCCTGTAGGTTCTGGAATTCCGCCTTTAGTCTATCCGTGTATCCTTCGGCCAGGTTCTCGGCGAAAATCTTTATGGAGGCCACGAGGAGCGGAAGTGGTTCACCGGTAGTAATTGTCTCAATTATGCCTGCTAAAGCATCATCAATCTTACCTAATACGGCGACAAGTCCC
>JAKAIL010000021.1 GCA_021825235.1 Bacteroidota bacterium
CGTATCGCCTATTGTTATAGAATCGTGGATGATGCCATTGGACGAACCAGGTGGACCACCCGAACCGATGAAAAGTGTATCCAAGGGAAAATGCGCGCGTTGCGTTGTAAGCATATAACCGGTATCGGTGACGGGAGTTGCGGGATAGGGCCTCGTGGCAACCTGACTTCCGTGATAATAGACATACTCCGTCCCAGTATCCGGGCGCCATTCCCACCGGAGGTCCATCCACCCGAACATGTAGCTGGCTTCGATGGGCATTCGGCGATTATTGGGATGATTAAGCGCGGGAAGGGTTGTGTTTCGGATGCCATGACCGCTCATTCCGCGAATTTCATTCGTATATTCTTTGTAACTTGCAAGCGTATCTCCACCCACAGCAACATTCCTGGTTACACACAGTCCATAGAGAGGATCATTCATTCCTAAATCTTTGTAACATGGTCCTGGTAAGTGAGCATAGACAAAAGCGCCGCGTCCACCAGAATCCACTACTGCCATGGGAACGAGCATGGAATCATACTGCACGGACGTGGGCGTTGTATTGGCAACGTAATCGCGAGGGAAAAGTATTGTTCCGCCAACCCCGAATGCAATGTCTTCATACATGGAGGGAGGTTCTCCATCGAAGGCAATACGGTTCCGCCGAAAGTCCATGATGGCTTCCGTTCCACCTTGTTCATGGATGTGCGGTGCCATTCCATATTTCCCGGCCATATAGTCCATATAACCGAACACGGGGAACGACAAATACCACAGGGAGCCTTGGAGCGCAGTGTTCACATCAATCTCGAAATACTCTTCCGGACCGCCCGCTGCTTTGACCCGGGAACATTGCGCGGCGATGGCGGCATCGTAGCCACCCAAGACCGAAGCACCACTTATCGGGTCCGGAAGTGGATTCAGCGAGTGCGTGGAATCTCCCGAAATCCGTTTCCGGTATAGGAACTTATCGACATCGGTGTCTTCCAGCGCCAATCCGCGCACGCGAACTTTGGCGCGGTACGTGGAAAGTACACGTATTTCCAGAAGGTTCGGATTTAGAGCTGGAAAAATGCTATCATAGGGCGCCACGGTAATGGAGTCCGGCCATAAACTTTGGGAGATGACCGTTGCGTCCGGATTAAAGGCCCAGTTATTCCACTGGCTCCTTGCGTCGCTGGTGTTCGGGACCATAAGATTGCGAAGCGGATGAGGCACGTCTTGAAACAGGACGTGCAATTGTTTGAATATCCAAGAGTGCGAATATGACCCGTCCTGTTTCGTGTCTTCCAACTTCCAGCATTGATCGAGCTTGCGATAAGCAGCGAGCGTTATCATGGTATCGATTACTTTATACCAGCCCGCGCCTACCGCGTTGGCATGCACAGCATCCCGAAATGGTGTAAACGGTTGAAGGGGCCAGCCATCAACGGGTAAAAGATGTGCATTGAGCGTGTCACCCATCTTATAAAGGACTTGTAACCTTAGAAGTGGCAATTGGTCAACAGTGCGCCCATTCGCATTCGTGGTATCGATGCTGGTGGTATCGATGTTGAAGTCCAGCGTGGTCGAGAACATTTTGGCCGTATCGGCAACCGGTCCAGGCGCTTCGAAGACCATGGAGTCGGGAGGTGTATATCCAGCATTGGCAGAGACCCAAGCCTTGTATGCACTCAGGCTCGAATAACTTGCCGTATCGACAATTTGTGATACGATTGATTTGTTAGTGGGGTCGCTCGAATTGCCAGTCCACCAATAAGCTGCCTTTTGTGGCGGGCATACACCGTTCGGTTCCACGCGCAGCAATTGGTCCGCGCGACGGCATACATTCCCAGCCAGAATGGGCCGCCCTTCGTTACCGTAGGTTAAGACCGAATCGACAATCGTATTCGTGCCGTTCAGCCAGCGACTTGTATGATAACTTGCCGTTACACTATCGTGCTGAGCATCGAACTCCGCGTAAGGGGAGATGTCGTTAGCATCATACGTGTTATTATAGTAGCGAGCATGGAGTGGATCGAAATTCACCGCATTGTATTTCCAGAAAAAGTTAAAACTTGTGGTGGTATTCGGTTCAGCCCAGTACGGCGCCGATTGAACGATATTCCCTGGAGGATTAGCGAACGGGAGCGCATAAAAATAACTTTGCTTAAACAAGCGCGTATCCTCCGACAAGCTATCTCCAATCATGACAAGCTTGCGTTTGCCCTTGAGATCGGTTTGCGTCGAGAGAAGACCGGTGTAGGTATATTCTGCCGTACAAAAGAGAGAGTCTGCCAGCCGGTTGGTCAGTGCGGAGTCCTGTAACTGCAGGTAGAGATCGTCGATACTGAAAAGGCCCACGCGAGCGGAATCGTAATTTTCATATCCGCGCGGAAGCACCATGCGACCGGCATCGCGTGGCTGCGAATAAAGGGAAGTCGCAAGAACTTGCACAATAGCAATAATGAGGAATAGAATTTTGAAGCGTGTCATAACTCCTCCCTTAGTGTAAGACAGTGAACGAACCGGAAGTGCCGTAATCTTCGCTCGTGAGGGAATAGAAATAGGTCCCCGAGGCAAGGCTGGAAACGTCGAGGGAAACCGTTTCAGGCCCCCCTTGCCAGACGTATTTCAGCGGTGTCTCGACAACCGCGCCCGTCGGATCCAGAATGGTAAGCGTCACGTGTTCGCCTTTCTTCAGAATATAGGAAAGCTGAAACGTGGTCGTGACCGGATTGGGGAACGCTTGAATGGTCAGCGAATCGGGGGCCGGAGGGTTTTCATTCACCCATGATAGGCCACCATTGCTCGTCACAAGGATCGTTCCGTTTGCTCCGGTCGCAACTGCATGTACGCTGTCATACATGGCGACAGAATAGAGCTGCGCTTTCGCTGGGCTCGATTGAGGATGCCACGTCAAACCGCTGTCACTACTGGCTAATATACCACTCCCTCCAGCTCCTCCTACGGCAAAACCGAATCGTCCCTTGAAGCAGAAGAATCCTCCATCGTTATAAACGGAATCCCAAGATGAGCCACCATCGCTCGTTCGAAAAATTGCATCACCAGCCACAAGAATCGTATGGCGGTCGATGGCGAATACGGAGACCACCCGATGAGGAACCATCCTGCGTACATCTGTAAACCAGGTATCTACGTTAAACCATGTGTCCCCTCCGTCTCTCGTTGCTAATATGGGTGAAATCCCAGAGATTCCTTCACCATCGATGGCATACCCGACCTCCGCATCGCCAAAGGAGATTGAGGTGAGTTGAGCCGCATTCACTTCCTGGGAAGTCCAGGTTTTTCCACTATCGGTCGTGCGGCCAATGAAGCTCGAACCACAAGAATACATGGTCGAAGGTGAGAGCATGCAGCCGACGGCAGTATATTTGGGTGGCGGAGGACCCATGGTATCCCATGTTTGGCCCACATCAGTTGTGCGAAAAGTGTAGTCACCCGGATAATTTAGTTGAGTAACATACCCGGAAGATCCCAACCAGAACCATGCGGCACCATCGGGAGTAGCAACTGGCGCTTTTTCCCATTTCCAAAGCGCACTGTTGACGCTTCGGAGCATCGGAGACGCTCCAATCCATGCTGTATCAAGCGAAGGAAGCGTGCTAATACCGACGCCATCGCTTAACGAGAGTCCTGAGGTATCCGCCTGCCCCCAGCCAAGAACCGGTGGGGTGGAATCGACTTGCTGTGCTTGCTGGGCCTGCGCTGAAATAGCGAGGCCAAGGAAGACGGAAAACAAAATGAGGTACTTCATTAGAGTGTCCTTTCGGTTACAAAAATAATATAAAATTTTGGTGATCCACCGGATTCGGTGTAGATTGATCGGGTGCAACCCGATAAGTTCGCATCGGTTTGAAGAATCCTAAAGATGTTCTCAAAATTGTAGCAGCCAACATTCGAGAGAATCGAATGAGAAAGAATCTCTCGCAGGAGAAGCTCGCGGAGTTTGCGGACGTTCATCGCAATTACATCGGTCGAGTGGAACGGTGCGAAATTAACCTCTCTTTAATTCAACTTGCACGAATTGCAAATGGATTAGATGTCAAACCCTACGAATTACTGAAAGATTAGGTAATTTTCAGTACCCTTCACGCTATCGTCGAGACCTTGAATTCCCTCTCACATGCATATTGCCTTTCCGTTAACTTACAATATTTTCAGAATCCTGGAAACTATTGGCGCCGGGTAACGTTAGCTATGGTGACACTCATCGAGAACAGCCGAGGGATCAGGCCCGTGGACGCTGTAGCAACCGTTGAGGACCCGCCTTTGTGCGGGCTTCAAGTCGAGGTGCTAACTCCTGCTGATACAGACGATGTATCGGGAAGATGAGCCGAAGGGATAACACGCATCGTAATTTGGTGCAGAATCTCCCGGACGATAGAATCGTCCAAAGCTACAACGAACGCCCGCAGGCGATTTGAAGCGCCGGGCGAGCACTCCGGAGGGATGGTACACATCCGCGGAGCCAGCATGAGAGGCCAACGGCCAACGTCATGCTTCGCAAGGCCTATTCGGCATGGGTATCCCTAAACGATACTCCTCTTTCCGAATAGGGCTTTGTATTTTAAAGCCCTCCCATCGGTTCGGGCAGGCGGGACGCCTGCTCCACGCCACACAGCAGGCGGGACCAGCGGGGTTGATGAGTGAAATTTTATCATCGAAACTCACTCATCATGCGACCAGAAACACGAGCAATTCTTGCTACCACCCACACCGATGGCCAATACGGTTCCATCGGCACTCCACTCTACCAGACCTCCAACTTCCGATTTCGGGAACCCGGGAAATCCACCGGCTACGATTACACCCGTAGCGGGAATCCCACACGCCACACGCTGGAGCAGGTCCTTGCCGATTTAGAAGGCGGCGCTTCAGCCGTAGCGGTCTCCACGGGAATGTCCGCCATTACCACCGTGCTCGCGCATTTCAACGCCGGCGCGCATATAATCGCAACACACGATTGCTACGGCGGCACCGCACGGCTGCTGCGGCTTTTGGAATCGCAGTCTAAGCTCGAAGTCACTTTTGTCGATCTCGGGAACCTCGCGGCCGTGCGGAGCGCCATAAAGCCGAACACGGCCTGTTTGTGGATTGAGACGCCGAGCAATCCCCTGCTTAATGTTGTGGATGTTGCCGCACTCACGAAGCTTGCAAAGGTGTACGATTTGCTCGTGGCAGTGGACAATACCTTTATGTCGCCCTTCTTTTTCCGGCCGTTCGAGTTCGGCGCGGACGTTATCGTCCACTCGACGACGAAATGGCTGAATGGCCATTCCGATGTGGTAAGCGGCGCGATCGTCTCCCGCACTGCCGAGCTCGGGGAACGGTTCCATTATCTTGCCAATGCCCTCGGCACTACCACCGGCTCGTTCGATTCCTGGCTTGTGCTGCGTGGCGTGAAAACACTCGCCGTCCGTATGAAGCAGCATGAGGCCAATGCCCAGGCCGTTGCGGAGTTCTTGGTTAGCCATCCCCTTGTGAGTGAAGTATATTATCCGGGACTTGCCTCTCATTCCACCCATGCTATTGCGAATTCGCAGTTTACGGGTTTCGGCGGCGTTGTGAGCTTTCGTCTTGCCGAAGGCGATGTTCGCGGCGTGCTCGGCTCGACAAAAATATTTTCGCTCGCCGAATCGCTGGGCGGCGTGGAATCGCTCATCGAGCACCCGGCCACGATGAGCCATGCCTCGATGGCCCCGGAACTCCGCGAAGCTGCCGGAATAACCGATGACCTCATTCGCCTCTCCATTGGCATCGAACACGTGGACGACCTCATCGCTGATTTAGAGCAGGCGCTTGCCACTGTTACACCAAAGACCGTAGTGAAGGAGGCTCAATCATGTTAAACGCTAAGCTTTCTTCACTCCGGCTCGACGGGCCCTTCACCCTTCAAAATGGAGCCGTGCTTCCGGAAGTCAAATTTGCGTTCCACACCTATGGTGAGCTTAATGCATCCGGGACCAATGCTATCGTAGTTCTGCACGCGCTTACCGGATCGAGTGCCGCGCATGAATGGTGGAGCGGGCTGGTTGGAGAAAACCGGTTGCTCGATCCTCGAAAGTATTTTATCATCGCGCCAAATCTTCTGGGAAGCTGCTATGGCACGACGGGACCGGAATCCGTCAATCCGCAAACCGACCAACCATACCTGGCATCATTTCCGGAGATCACCGTGCGGGATATTGCGCGCGCAACCCTCGGCCTGCTCGATAAGCTTGAAGTGAATGAGATTCGCCTTGCCATTGGAGGTTCGCTCGGTGGAATGGTCGTTCTCGAAATGGCGCTGTTGGCGCCGGAACGTTTTCATGCCATTGCTCCCATCGCGGTAAGCGAATCGCATTCGGCCTGGCGCGTGGCATTTAGCTCTTATATTCGGAAAGCAATTACAGCATTCGACCCAACGCTTGATGACCGCAACAAACTCATTCAGGGAATGAACCTCGCTCGGCAAATTGCCATGGTCAGTTATCGGTCGAGCGCGGAATTCGAGGAACGGTTTGGGCGAAGAGAGACGCGGCCAGGATATTTCGAGGTCGAAAGCTATCTCGAACATCAGGGAGAAAAACTGGCCGCGCGATTCTCGCCGTATTCCTATCTAACCCTAACCCGCGCGATGGAACTTTACGATCTCGCAAACGGCCGTGGAGCATTGCGCGAGGCTGCCGCATCGCTTCACGCTAAGGCACTATTCATCGGTATTTCATCCGACATCCTTTATGGCGCCGATGAGATTAAGGAATTTGCCTCGCTTTTCCCGCATGGACGGTATCGGACGCTCCATGCAATTCATGGCCACGATTCGTTTCTCGTCGATACCGAAGCGCTGGCGAAACTTCTCGCACCCTTGTTAGAGGAATGGGAAACTCCATTGGCATTGCAACACGAAACCACACCTGAAGGAGTGACCGCATGAGAACAACATTAGCATCTCCCGTGAGAGCAACCACTACCCAGTTGCGCAAGCTTCGAATTGCCCTTTTCGGTTTTGGCGTGGTGGGGACCGGCGTCTGGAAGGTCCTGCACGATCAACGAGCAGCGTTTCGCAAGCAGTTTAACGCCGAAATCGAGGTTGCCGGAATTTGTGTGCGCGATGCCGAGAAGCCCCGGCTCGCTTCCGCGCCTCAGGAACTCATTACGACGCAGGCAGAAAAACTCATTGACGATGATTCCATCGATGTGGTGATCGAACTTATTGGTGGCCGCTATGAGGCCGCCAACTTAATCGAGCGAGGACTCGAAGGCCGCAAGCACGTGATTACCGCAAATAAGTTGGTACTGGCACATGAACTCCCGCGACTGGCAGCGATAGCTGCGCGGCATGGCGTTGAGCTTCGCTATTCTGCGTCCGTATGCGGAGGCGTTCCGGTCCTCGAAGCGCTCGACGAACTGCGTTCGCGGGATACCATTCGCACGATTAGCGGCATCGTAAATGGCTCGACCAATTTTATTCTAACGATGATGAGCGATTCGCTGACGCAACGCGAAGGGACGATTGCCAGCTTTGACGATGCAGTAGCAGAAGCCCGACGCCGAGGTTTCCTGGAAGCCGATGCCTCGCTCGATCTTTCCGGCGCGGATGCCGCTCAGAAACTTTCGGTGCTTACCCATCATGCCTTCGGCGAACATGTTCGACCGAACGATATTTTGACGGAGGGAATCGAGCAGATATCCTCGAATGATATTCGCGCAGCTTTGGAGGACAGCCACACCATCAAACTCATCGCAACAGCTTCGCGCGATCCCCTCTCCGGCAAAGCCAAAGCGGCGGTACGTCCGCAACGGGTTCCCCTGACGCATCTTTTTGCTCACACGCGGGATGAGTTCAATGCACTGGAAATCGAAGCGCAACATGCAGGTCCGCAAGTGCTGTATGGTAAAGGAGCGGGCAGCCTGCCAACAGCAAGCGCCGTTATCAGCGACCTGGTCGCGCTCTTGAAGGAGGAGTAGCGGGAGTCAGTGAAGTTGAATCTTTCAGTTCGCCCCTGCGGTTAGTAACACCGTATGTTTCGATACCGCCTGTGGACACCTGCACTACTGCTTGCCATTTTTAGCACAACACCGATTTGTGCACAAACGAAACTCATTGCCGGCTCGCCCGAAGCCATCTTTGCCGAGCGACTCAATCGCAATATTAACTCGATGGTCGCGGGGCAAAATGCCGAGAGCGAGGAATTCAATGCCCATATCGCGGTAATGAATGCTCTGCAGCCTCTGGCGCCGCAGCATCTCGATTCAACGGACGTTGCCGCCAATATCGCTCGTGTAATGGATTTCTCGAATTATCTGACTGGCGAACGCCACTGGAGCGATTCGCTCCTGCAATCGTTCGGGGATTCGATGTACATCATGTCTGAGGAACGGCCCGCCGATCTGAAAGTGCTTGACGCGGCAAATGTGGAAGCATCGTTCCATGAAGAACGTGCGGCTTTCAATACATTCCTCTCCGCAATGGGAAAGGTCTATGCCGATGTGCTTGACGCTTTGCTATTCCTTCACCATGCCCATTATACGATTAAGAAAAAGCAGCCGATTTTTAATACGCGTTCAGAAATGAATGAATACATAAAGCTGATGGATACGGTCGATGTGGATTCCAAAGCGTTGAATAAGGCAAACCTGGCGTTACGGGAAGCCAATGCCAAAGCTAATGCGCTCACCAAACAAAAGGAAAGCGCCTGGACGCCATAACTTCTTCTAAAAACATTGAAAGCAATACACCCCTTTAAGTAACGTGATGTCTGAATTAGTCACTGTTCGACAAATATCATCGAAAGCCGATAAATTGAGATTCGTCCGGATGATGTGGGACATTTATGCGGAGGACCCCCATTGGGTTCCACCGCTCGAAATGGACCGCATGAAGCTCATCAATGAAGTGAAAAATCCCTTTTATTCCCATGCCGAGACCGGCTGGTGGCTCGCGGAACGAAACGGAAAACCGGTAGGCCGTATCGGGGCCATTGTAAACCACAATTACAATACAGCACAAAATGAGAATGCCGGGTTTTTCGGGTTCTTCGAATCGGTGAACGAACCTGCCGTCGCGTCCGCACTTTTTCGAGAGGCGGAAACGTGGCTTCGGGGAAAAGGAATGAAGGTGGTTTATGGTCCGGCAAATCCATCTTCGAACGATGAGTATGGTTTGCTCATCGAGGGATTTGACCGGCCGCCCGTCCTGCTCATGACTTACAATCCACCCTACTATGCTTCGCTCATAGAACAAAATGGGTTCGTAAAGGACCAGGACCTTTTTGCCTGGCTGCTCTCGCAGGACAACGCTCGGTCGGAAAAGCTGCATCGAGTTAGTACTGCGCTCGCGCAGCGTGGAAAGATCACCGTTCGCCCGATGAACGTTAAGAACTTTACTCAGGAAGTGGAGCGCATCAAACAGATTTATAATGCGGCATGGGAAAATGTTGGATTCGTTCCGTTTACCGATGCCGAGATGGATTTCCTGGCAAAGGACCTGAAGCAGATTTACGATCCGGAACTCGTCCTCTTCGCAGAAGTCGAAGGTAATACAGTAGGATTTGCGCTCTCCTTGCCGGACGTCAATCAGGCATTTCATACGGGCCGGCCCATTCCGCGTGGCGCGATGAATCTTCCGTCCGGAATTTGGAAGCTGATGACCAAGAAGAAGGCGATCGATACCGTCCGCATTATTGTGCTCGGCGTGCTCAAAGAGTATCGGAACCGAGGTGTAGATGCCATGCTCTATTCGGAAACCATGAACGTCGCCAAACGGAAAGGTTACCAGTACGGTGAAGCATCCTGGGTGCAGGAGACAAATATCCCCATGAACCGCGCGGCGCAGATGATGAATGGCGTGAAGTACAAGACATACAGGGTATATAAGAAGAACCTGGATTACGCGGATTAGATGGATTACGCGGATTACTATCGGCCTTTACACTTTGCATAAAACATTCAAAGACAGGTCATTCCGACCGGAGTAAATCGGGGCAAAGCGAAGATTTACGGAGTCGAGGAATCGCGTGGGATAGCCGAAACCAGAATGGACTTCAGGACGCAACTTTACGACCGCTATGTAAGCGGCTTCAAGTCAGAGAATGCCGCGCTTACGCCCGCCGAGTTGCGCCATTATTATGAATGGTGCGATGTGCGCTATTATCCGAATCTTCGTAATCTCTCACATTCTGCCGCCATACTCGAATTAGGATGCGGGCACGGACGAATCCTGAGTTATCTTCGTGCAAAAGGGTTCACCAATGCGAAGGGAATCGATATCTCACAAGAGCAAATTGATCTTGCACGGCGCGAAGGATTGAATGCCGAATGCACGGACGTCTTCGAATACCTTGACCATAATTCCCCACTGGTGGATTGCGTAATTGCAGTCGATTTTATAGAACACTTTACAAAAGAGGAACTGCTTCGGCTCTTTGAATCACTACATGCTGCTATGAAGCCAGGAGCAACCGTTCTGCTTCAAACACCAAATGGTGAAGGTCTTTTCGCGCGTCAGGTGATGTATGGCGATCTTACACACCAAACAATCCTCACACCCGGTTCGCTCAAACAGCTTTTTGCCATGACCGGCTTCAAAGATATTCATTGCTATGAAGCTGGCCCGATTGCCAAAGGATTTGTTGGAACACTCCGTAATGCAGGCTGGAAAATCGTCTGCTCGGCTGCGAACATGATTCGTCGTATTGAGTCCAATAAGTCCCAGAGGATGTGGACAGAGAATTTCATCTCTGTTGCACGAGCGTGACCTAAAATTCTCGCTCTTCTGTTTCACTGCACCGATGACCACTTCCGATCTCGCCTCGCGCATTTCTAATCGTGACCGCCGTGCCGTTGCCCGCGCCATCTCGCTCGTCGAGAACGATTCACCAGAAGCCGGGGAATTACTTCGCGCGTTGGCGCCTCGGATGGGCCATGCCTATCGCGTCGGGATAACCGGCCCTCCGGGCGCCGGCAAATCGACCCTGACATCGGAACTTACAAAACTCCTGCGCTCACAAGGGAAAACCGTCGGCATCATTGCGGTCGATCCCACTTCGCCATTTACCGGCGGGGCATTACTCGGCGATCGAATCCGGATGCAAGAAGTTTCCATGGACAAAGGGGTCTATGTCCGTTCCATGGCCACGCGCGGGTCGCTCGGAGGACTTTCGGCAAAAGCCAAAGATGCCGCAGACATTCTTGATGCCGCCGGATTTGATTTTGTCATTTTCGAGACGGTCGGCGTCGGACAATCGGAACTAGATATCGCAAAGGCGGCCGATACGACCATCGTCGTGTTAGTTCCAGAATCCGGCGATGCGGTGCAGGCAATGAAATCGGGACTCATGGAGATAGCCGATTTCTTCGTCGTCAACAAGAGCGATCGGGAAGGCGCAGAGCAAGCCGTGCGGGCGCTCAAGACGATCCTCACCATGCGCATTACCCATGCGGCGGACGAGTGGATTCCGCCCGTGCTCCAAACGACGGCCAGCAAGAATATCGGGATAGACAAAATGCTGGCGGAGATCGAAACGCATCGGGATCACCTCGAATCGACCGGCAAACTCGCCCTTCGCCGTAAGGCGCGGGAACGCGAACGTGTGCGAGAACTCGTGGAGGCGATGCTCCGCTTCGATTTTTGGACCCAGGAACGCTCCACATTGCTCGAACGAGAATTGGACGAGATCATGGCACACAAGCGAACGAGCTTCGAGGTGGCGCGGGAGCTGGTGACCGTATCGCGCAATGCCTAACCGAGTCTGCCCTTCGCTTCGTCCAATAGCTTCTACAGTGGGGTGGCCGACCTGACAAACCCTGAGTGTTGGGTTGTCATGGTTTGGTTTTTCTGGAACGCCTCAGGTCTGTATATCAATAGCCAATCGAGAAGGAAATTGACACCGTCTCTTTCCTGTCCCACCGATGACCTTCGAATTCCCCATCAAGTTCATGTTTTTGCGAGTCACGGATATTATTGATATCGCGTGTTGTCGTAGTCATGAGTCCCACCAAGCCGGTTCCCTCGAGCGCTCCAAAAAGTTCGTTGCCCGCTCCAAGAGAATCGCGAGCATCGGTAAATTCGATTCCCTCGAATCGAACCGGCCCCGCATGGATGTCGCACCCGTAGTAGAAGAAACCTTCTCTTACTGGCAGACTATCTTTCGGAAGAGAAATCTCAGTATCGACTTGCCTATTTTCCGCGCTGCTCCAGTAATGTGCGCTCAAGTACCCGCTCGGTTCGGGTTGGCTGAACGATGGGAACGAGGGACTATTGGATTGAGTGCAGGAAGCAGCAATCCCAAGCAGGAGTTCGGTTGAAAGAGCGGTTATACGTTTCATTACTGAATGCTCCTTTCATGCATTCCTGACAAGGGATGTGCCCACCGCCGAATGTGGGTCTCTCGAAGGAGGGCGCTGCTATGACAATCAGTCCAGCGTTAAATTATTTTAGGGGCAAGGTACTTTTTTTACAATTCCCGAGTAGGCTGCAACAATCTGCCTGATGCATCAGACTTCGTGGGGACCCTGATTTAGCCGCCGCTCTTTCACCACTTTCATCGATCCATCCGCCTGAGGTACGACCCATTGAATGAGGTTTGGCTCCGGCGAAATCACCATTGGCTCTCCGGATTTGCGGTGCTCTTCGATCAGCTTCTCGATGGCGCGCCGGCCTGCTTGAATGACACTATCCGTTGCTTGTTCCATATCGATTCTTCAACTCCTTGTACAGGAACTCATCGTAAATAATTCGCGTGCCATTGAAAGAGACTGCGATTTCTCGAAAGGCAGAAGACGAATTATCGATGAGCCACCAGTCGTCCGCGAGTGGCAAATACGATTCAAAAAAATGCTGCAGGCTTCGAGCATATCTACGAATTGCGATCTCGGATTCCACGCCATGCCCGCCATGACGAACGCGCTCGGCAATACGATGAAGCGAAAGTTCTACAGAATTGAGATAAATGTAATATAGCCTCACGGTATATCCCATTTCTTTAGCCCGCGACATCAGATTGATGATACGTTTTCCCGCTTAGGGTCGTCTCAAGAGCAAATGAAATTTTTTCTTTAATCATTTGATGAGTGCGTGTAAGTAGGATTTTTCCAACCTCTATCATCGCCCCTTCTGACTCGAATGGCGAGATACCCTTGGCGATAAGGTCGGCATTCACATATTCTCGGACGTTGGTGTACTCGGGCAGGTACGTATTTACGAATGTTGTTTTGCCCGCCCCATTCGGCCCTGCGATAATCAGCAATTCTGGTGAGGATTTGCCCATGGCGCTATAGAACACTCCTTGCACCGAACTTCCTTCCCCAAATCGCGTTTAGGGAATCGCGTATGGTAAAGATCGGTAATCTGGAACTGGGTGAGCAGTTGCTCCTGCTGGCGCCGATGGAGGACGTGACGGACGTCTCGTTCCGCCTCATCATGCGCGAGCGCGGGGCCGATGCTGTCTATACCGAATTTATTTCGAGCGAAGCCCTGATACGCCAGGCGGCAAAATCGGCCAAAAAGCTGATTACGGACCCCCGCGAGCGGCCTGTTGCCATTCAGATTTATGGTGGTGATCCGGAGGTGATGCGCGAGGCTGCGCAAATTTCGGAAGCGGCCGGACCCGATTTTATCGACATCAATTGCGGCTGTTGGGTGAAGAATGTGGTCGGCCACGGGGCCGGCGCGGGGCTGCTAAAGGACCCGCCCCGCATGGAGCGGATGGTCCGTGCGGTGGCAGATGCAACCTCTCTTCCCGTCACCGTCAAAACACGATTGGGCTGGGACCATGAAACCATCAATATTCTGGAAATTGCCCCAATGCTGGAACAGGCAGGAGCCAAAGGACTGACCATCCATTGTCGCACCCGTTCGCAGGGCCACAATGGCGAAGCCGATTGGTCCTGGATTCCCCGCATCAAGGAGGTGGTGTCGATACCCGTCTTTCTGAATGGCGACGTCAAAACGCCGGAAGATGCCGAACGGGCATTCCAAGAGACCGGCTGCGACGGAGTAATGATTGCACGCGGTGCAATCACCAATCCCTTTATTTTTCAGCAAATTAAACAGCTTCGAGCAACGGGATCCTATGCTCAGCCAACGATTGAGGACCGAATCGAGCTATGTGTGCGGCACCTGCTGCACTCCTGCGAAGTACGAGGCGAGCAGCGTGGGGTCTTCGCATTTCGAAAGCACTATGCAGGTTATTTGCGAGAGTTGCATGGAGGAGCTCGAGTACGGTCGGAGCTTATGCAGATCACGTCACTCGATCAATGTGTGGATCGGCTCGAGACGTTCAAAGAAAACTTCATACACGAACAGGTTGCATCCGAGAGCGGCTTCGAACTTGCTGTTGTATAAAAAATTAATCATACCCTTCCTTTTCTTGCAGTTAATTATTTTCGAGGAACCTTCATTACTCGGAATTAGTATTGTTCTTTGGGTGGCGTTTCATGCTTTTATGCTGCTCAATCAAAAGGTTCCTCTCTCTGCATACGCGGGCACGACCTGAACCGCTTGCGAAAGCTTCCTACAATTTCGCTAAGCATGATGGGAGTCAACCTTGTGCAGCATCTCGCCCATACCGGGAGAATCTGCGGTGGCATCAATTATAGCAGTTTATAGCAGTTCGCTGCCTGAGCTGGCACCTTGATAACTTTCAAGGAATGTTGGCATCCTCACAAGTATGTATGGTTCTATCGCCGGAAGAGTAGAACGACCTGGGATTCGTCACGAAACAATCCTTGCTTTTCGAATGCAGGCTGATAGACATTCACTCGTCTATGAAATCATCCGAACAGGATGGGAAGGGCACCATCAAAGGGGCCACCCGTGTAACCAACTATCAGATTTTCTGAATATTCAGAGTTTATGTACAGTCGATTGAATGAGAATATCCATGGTTCGGAACGCGAAGCGGTCCGAAATAACATTGTCTCTTCTCTTCAAACGGAAGGGACAATCGATCGTTTACTCGCCTCGATTTCTATCCTGCTACTTCAAAAAATAAGTGATTCCGTAGCCATCGATCTAGTCCAGGACGATGGTTCCCTGCTCCGCGTAATCACGCGGCATCGCGAGCCAGAGAAAGAACACTTCCTGGTTGAACATCGGCGCACATTTCCCATGGCGCTGACGTCGTCGTACGGATACCCTCGGGTTATCAAAACAGGCAAATCCCAGTTCATACCCGGTGTCAGCGAGCGCATTGCGAATCGCCTCTTTCCGGAGGCCGACCTCATTCTCGATGGATTAGCGGTCCGTTCTTTCATTTGTGTACCATTAGTTGCCCAGAGTCGCATTCTGGGCGCTATGACGCTGCTCACGACGAGCAGCATGCGCTCTTTCGATGGAGATGATCTACTGTTTTTCGAAGACATAGCCAAACTACTCGGGGAAAAGCTCGATCAGATTCTGCATTTACCCTCGGCTACCTGAAGGGTTCGGTTGCGAACGTCGTCGTCGCAGTCGTCTCCGGAGCCAATTGCCTAAGCCCCAGACCGTTGTAAGAATCCCGAAATACATCGAGGGAATGGCGATATAGTCTCCCAAGCGCACATACAACGTCTTGCGCTCGATGAGCGGAACACGATACGTAATGGAACCGGAAGTAAAGAGTGGAAGGGACTTTACGATGTGCCCTCGGTCATCTATTACGGCGGAAACGCCGGTATTCGCGCTACGGACCACCCATCGCCGATCCTCGATGGCCCGCAGCACCGCGAATTGCTCATGTTGATACGGCCCTGAGCTGCGGCCATACCAGCCATCATTGGTGATAACCGCAAGCATATTTGCACCATGCTTGACAAAGTGCCGGACAAAACTGGGATAAATCGATTCGTAGCAAATGGTGGGCGTTATCCGTAGCGTATCAGGCCCATTCGGTACTTCTTCGCTCTTGGAAAGTGGCAACCGTAACGGCTCATAGCCATATCCATAGTTCCAGCTTCCAATACCCACATTCCACTGGAACCATTTACCCAGGAATGGAAAATATTCGACAAACGGAATATGCTCTCCGAGCGGTACCAGCTTTTGCTTGTGATATACTTCCCGGTGCATGTGCCCCGTGGAATCTTCATAAATAACCATTGCGGCATTCCAACTACGATAATAGACGCTATCGATACCCGTGTAATTCGCATCCGGGGGAATGGAATCGCGGCCGGCCACATAATCTTGTCGATCGGGAAAGCCTGTCAGCAACGGATGGCCCATCGCGTTGATAAACCGATAGAGCTCACCGAGTTCATACGATTTCGCCGGAGTGGTAATGTAAAACGTGATCGCTGTTTCGGGCCACAGCACAAGATCGGTAGAATCGTGGCAGGCACGAAGCGCTGTAATCGTAGCATTGAAATTCGTGTCCAGGGTTCGCTGCTCGTCCGTATACCATTTAGCCCAAGGATCGATATTGGGCTGGATAATGGTAACCCTCACAGAAGTGCGTGAAACTTCATGCTGCGCCAGCGCAAAGGCCCCGTAAAGGTATGGCACCAAGATCAAGAGGACTAAAGCGACGCCATGCGTTACAAGTCGTTTGCGTCCTTCCTGTCCCTTTGAGCATAGGAGTTGGAACACTTCCACATTTACCAGGACGATGAAAATCGAAAGCAAATAGGGGCCGGTAAACTCTATAAACTGAACGTAACCAAGGTTATACGTTTGGGTGTTGTAAAAATTAAGCCAGGGATAGGCCAGATCGCCAAACGAATGCGCATACTCGAAACCGGCTTGCAGAAAGGGTAACGAATAAAGTGCCGCAGTCCGGCTGACGCGACGCCGAATGATATCATATAGCAGCCAGGGAACGATCAGAAAAAATGGATGAACTACGGCCAGCAATACGCCACCCACCATGAGGAATGGATCGACTTCGCTCATGGACTTCCATCCGCCCACCCAATAGTTGGCGACGAGACCGAGAACGAACATGGCTATCCACGAATATTTGAACGCAGTCCGCAATCGTGTTCCATCTTCCAGAACAAAGAGCAGCGGAACGAGAGCAACGAATGCTAATAGGCTACCGGCAATTCCGGTCGGTGGAAACGCCAAACCGAGCAGCACACCCGAAAGAATGGCAAGAAAATAGCGGTTGCGACGCGACAGCATTCCAGAGATTACGTACTATTGTTTCGCCAGTTCCGCTATTGCCAAAAGGAATGCACCCGTGCCCCACCACCACTCGCCAGTCGAGAGCGACTTATAATATTCGGCTGATCCAGGCCACGTGCCTTCGGAAACTCCGGTTACTCTGCCAGTTGCATCTACGTGGTCGAGCAATCCAGCCATCCCTTGTGTCACCAGTTTCATCGGGCCGCGATGGTGGATTAGCCCCATATTATGAGCATTCTGAAAGGCAAAAATAAACATGGCGGAAGCAGAAACTTCTTCGTAGGCGGTAGGATCGTCCAGAATAGTTCTCCAAAGTCCGTGCTTTGTTTGCAAGCCAACAATCGCACCCGCCAGACGCTCGAAAATCGCAAAAAGGTCTTTATATCGGGAAGTTTTCCTATTCAATAGTGGCAATATTTCTGCAAGCGTCATCATGACCCAGCCATTTCCTCGTGCCCAGGCTCCTTCCGATCTCACCGGAGAAACGCCGGCGCCACGCGGTGCATTTTCTTCACAATGGATAAAAAATGCCCGATCACCATCCTGCAATCGCTCCAAATGCAGGACGATTTGTTTTACCGCTTCGTCCTCCCATGGCAGCTTTAGTGCTGAGCCTATTTTTGAAAGCACAACTGCGGAATAGTACACGGTATCGATATAAATGTTCGGCAGATCGACGTTGTGCAGGAGTATTCCTTCGCCATTTCGAAGCGCTTTTTGGCGAATAAACTCATAGATGCGAAGCGCGGTAGCATGAAGTTCGAGTTGAAACTCCGGAAACGCACGGATCACATCCGGATATAAAAGCCCAAAGCTCCAGGAGCCGCAGAAATAATTGACTGGGACCCCTTCGGCGAGATGGAATGCGAGCCACCGGCGAAGATATTCCCGTACCTTCGGATTATCATCGACTTCAAGGCCGCGTAGCAAGCCATACATTGCGAGCGATTGCCCCCAGTCGGTCGATTGAGATGCCGGGCGATACCGCGAAAGGAAAGACTCGCTAACAAGACGAATCATCTCAACGGGCGTCCTCTGATTACTTGGCAATTCTGGCATTCTCGATGATTTTACGAGCACGCGATTCAATTAGCGAAAAATGCTCTGCTTCAATATCGTCATCACTGACGAGAGGAGTTCCTACACCCACGGCAACCGCCCCGGCTTGGAACCATTCCGCTACATTCTCGGTGGTAACACCGTTCGTCGGAACGAACCGGATTTGCGGAAATGGACCCCGCATCGAGCGAAGATACCCCGGCCCCAAACCGCTCATTGGGAATAGTTTCACAAAGTCAGACCCCGATTGCCACGCTTGCCAGGCCTCTGTCGGGGTTAGAGCGCCAGCCATGGTTACCATATCAACTTCATGGGCTACGGCGAGCATATCGAGATCGGTCACCGGACTTACAAGAAACTTCGCGCCGCTTTCGATCGCCTTCGTCGCTGCTTCCACCCCCAGGACCGTACCAGCACCAACGAGTACCGCCGGAAAGTCTTTTGAAATTCGATAAATCGCTTCTTCTGCCTTGCGAGAATTGAGCGTTATCTCAATAATCCGTATTCCGCCGCGTAGCAGCGCTTCAACGATCGGTTCAATGTGTTCTGTACGCTTTAGCCGCAGCACGGCAAAGGCACGTTCGTCCAAAATTCGATTGATAACAGATTCTTTCGCCATACTTTTCGAATCTGTTAAAACGTTTCGAACTTCGAAAATAGCTCACGGGCTTCCCGGCCTTCCGCCAGACCCGCGGCAGTTTTGTGCTCTCCCTCGATAGACCTCACCAACTCCTGATAAACGATTTCGAACTGCTCTTGAGGGATAACCAGAACGCCATTGGCATCGCCATAGAGAATATCGTTCGGTCGAACTGTCACCCCACCGATTTGAATTGTGGTATTATATTCAGCCATATATCCACGCCGGCGAATATCTTTGATGCAACGGTAGACCCCAAAAACTGGGAACCCGAGTTTCGCAATTTGCTCGAAATCGCGAATACCGCCGTTAACCACGGTGGCGACGGCTCCTCGCGATTTGGCGCGTGCGGACATCAATCCACCCCACAGGGCTGCATCGATGTCATCGTCCGCCGCAACAGCCACAAAAGCCTTTGGTGGAATAGCATCGACCATTTCAAGGAGCGTATCAATCTCGACGTACTCCGGTGTGGGAATTACTCGGCATGGAAATGCTAAACCCGCAACTTTCAACGCAGCGTTGAACGGAATAGACTGAATCTGATGGGGCAAAACATGAGAAGGGATACCAAGCCGGTCCATCACATCGCTTACGAGCGGGGTGAAGAAGCGGCTGAATTCATCAAGTTTCGAGGGAGGCATTGGCATCAGCGAAGTCCTGTAGGCATCGATTCGAATCCCGGCTGGACATTGACATTCGCAAGCGTTCGCCAGGTGTCGTCTTCGAGCGAGCAGAGGACCCAGCAAAAGTTGATCGGATAGCCGGGCGCGGCAACATTGGGATGGTAACCTTTTACGATCACCACGGCATCGTCTTCATAGACCGGCTGCACGAATTCCGGGTTTTCGAGATTGGAATACATAAATTGTGTTCCGAAGCCGGGCCGAGGCATGTCGAAGAAGAGATAGAGTTCCTCACGCGTTGCCGCATGTTCATGTGGCGGCCAGCTCGTCCAGTTGCCGGGCTTCGACATCGTTACACCCGTAAGGATACGGGATCCCTCGACATTCTCCGCAAGTACCTTATGGATATCCCGATAATACGGTTCCTGCCCAACATGCAGGGTAAGCGAATCGCTATTCTTCACTTCCTTTTCAAAATTCACGCAACGCGTGGGATGTGATTTTGAGGTTGGTGCCGAAGCCTCGACTACATCGAAGAAATCCTTCGTAGAAAGTTCGAATGGCGCTCCCCGGCTTACATACACCCCATCGAATTTTTTGAGATCGAATATTTCCGAACCCACTTTAATCTGGCCAGTTCCATGCAGGCAAAAAAGGGTTGTCTCCCGCCCTTCATTGTGTCCGCCCGCTCTCGGAGCAGTGGAATCCAAAAGAATTCGGCCAGCGTGGATCGCTTTAAATTCCGAAGTCTCCGGGGTAATTGTAATATTCCGCCCCCGTTTAGAAGCCGTATTTCGAAAAAGCCACTGCTGATTCATCTGATTAAGTCTGATTTATACGTAGCAAGCTCCAAGCTCTCGATCATCACAACAACCAATCGAATCACATAAATCACAGTTCAAGAATTAATACGCCAACCAGCCGCCATCCACGACCAGCACATGGCCGTTAACGTAATCCGATGCCGGAGAAGCAAGATACAGAATGGCTCCGGCAATATCTTCCGGCTCGCCCCAACGTCCGGCAGGAATACGCGCAAGAATTTGTTCCTTGCGTTTCGTATCGGCCCGGAGCGCAGCGGTTGCATTTGTTTCAAGGTAGCCGGGAGCGATTGCGTTTACCTGCACGCCATATTTTGCCCATTCGTTGGAAAGTGCTTTCGTAATCTGTGCAACACCGCCTTTGGCGGCAGAATAGGCAACGACATTCAGCCCACCCTGAAACGATAGCAGCGATGCAATATTGATAATTTTGCCGCTACCCTGTTCGATCATGACCTTGCCAATAGCTTGTGACCAGCTAAAAACAGCGTTCAGATTTGTATCGATTACGACATACCAATCGTGGGCGCTGAAATCCGCAGCCGCTGCTCGACGAATGATTCCCGCATTGTTAACTAAAATATCAATCGTTTTCCAACGCCGGAGCGTGCTCGAAACGATTTCCATCATTCGCGACGAATCGGTAACGTCCCCGATCTCGCAGTGAGTCCTGTCCGTTACGTTTATTGCAGAAACGATTTCCGTTTCGGTTTCAGCAAGCGCTTTGGAGTCACGACCTACGAGGACGACGTTCGCTCCGGCCTGCGCCAGTACCTTTGCTGCTGCGCGACCAATCCCACGCGAGGCACCGGTAATAACAGCCGTTTTGCTTTCCAGTGAAAACAGTGATTCCAGGAATGCCATGACACAAAAATACGAACTCCGCTTGTCACTCCTTCGTAAAGGGAAGAAGGGAAATCCGAAATCGTGCGAGACGTATTGTATGCGGATGCTTACGCGATCACTTTCGTGGAGGCTGTCTCGAACGGCCAGAGCGTCCGGGCTTGCTCGGCGCTGGCCTTTTGGCTCGGGTTTCCATCGCGCATAACGATCTCGAAAGCCGATTTTCGCTCCATCGCGTCAAAAAAAGTAGGGTGAGCTAAGCGATTCAGTGCTTCCTTGGTATCGATCGTTATTTTGCTGGGTTTCATCTCAAATTGGGTTAAATAAAAGTACATGCGTCGGCCCATGCGGAACCGAACGAGAGCGGGAACAGAACCCCAGCCACAAAAGTGACAGGAACTTAAAAATTGTTGAAAAAGCACTATTCATAGCGTAATGCCTCAATGGGGTTCATTCGAGCCGCTTTCCGGGCTGGGTACCATCCGAAAAACATTCCTACGAGCGTAGCAGCACTAAAGGAAAGTCCCACCGCGCCGGGCGAGATGATAAGCACCCACCCATTTTGCGCCGAAACGAACGAACTGGCCAAATAGCCAAAGAGAACGCCGACTATTCCACCAACAAGGCTTAATGTTACTGCCTCGGTCAGGAATTGAAAAAGGATATTGAACGGCTTCGCACCAATAGATTTGCGAATGCCAATCTCACGGGTCCGTTCGGTTACGCTAACCAGCATGATATTCATTATTCCAATACCGCCGACGAGAAGCGAAATAATCGCGGCCATGCTGAGGAGATTGGTCGTGGTGGTCGTAGCCGCTTCAGAGGCCTGGGCCATCTCCACCTGCGAACGGATCCGAAAATCCTGGTTGGCCTGAAGTTGCGTTTTATGCTGAATGCGCAGAATTTGAGTCACATCCGCAATCGCTTGCTGCGTAACATCTGTGGAGATTGTGCTCGCAAAAATATCATTGAGCCACGTGATACCCATGATGCGCCGCTGTACAGCGGGAAACGGTGCAAGAATATTATCGTCCTGGTCTTGTCCAAATGCATTTGCACCCTTCGGCTTCAACAAGCCAATGACGACAAAAGGAACATTTTGAATTCGAATTTGCTGTCCGATGGGATCTTCATTCGGACCGAACAGATTATCGGCGACCGTTTTCCCGAGCAGACAGACTTTCGCTCCGATCCGTGCTTCGCCTTCGGTGAACATCCGGCCACTTTCCACCGAATAATTCCGAATGCTCATGATCTCCGGAGTCGAACCGGTAATACGTGTTTGCCAGTTGGAACCACCGGCCACGACCTGCGCCCGCGTATCCACCGAGGGAGCGACGGCATCCAGGAAACTCGATTGTTTTACGGCTTCTGCGTCTTTTTCCGTCAGATGAATGCTGCCACCTGCGCCGGAAGAAACCCCGCCGCGCATGGTCGGACCGGGATCGATCTGGAGCATGTTGCTTCCCATGGAGCTTATCTGCGCGACAACCGCTTGTGCTGCGCCCTGACCAATGGCCGTCATCGTAATCACGGAACCCACACCAATAATAATTCCAAGCATGGTAAGCAACGCGCGCATTTTGTTACTTGCGAGCGCCTGAAAGGCCATCGAAATACTACTGACGATTTGAGAGAACATAAACCTGGATTACGCTGGTGAGCCTGAATACGCGGAAAACCCATTCGGAGATTCAATAACACCAAGTTCATGTCCAGAATCTCACCTGGTTACCTCGTATCGTTCTAAGAACAATCACCAACTCAAGCGTAATCTGAGTGCTAAATCAGCGTAATTCCGACTCAGGCTTCGGGCAATTCTGCAAGACTTTCTTTTATAACATCCAGCGCTTCACCTACCTGAACTTCCTTATTTTCCATCTCGAAGGACCGTATAGAAAATACTGGCTGCACTGCGTTGATAATAGCCTCCGCTTTTTTCGGATCGCCATTTGATAGTTTAGGCAAATTTGTGAGGACATCCTGCGAATACCTATATTCCGTATGTTCTTCGATGACTGGCATTTTACCGCTGCGTATTTCTTTCTTTGTGGTGGCGGGAACGGCTTCGCTTTTTAGCAATACTTTTTTTAATTCATCAATCAGGCTGTCCATTTTCTCTTCTGGTATATCATGGACGAGCTTCGGGTTAAATTCAAAATGCTTTACCTCATCGATATCAATATCGATCCCTTTCTCTTTGAGGTCCATGATTTTGCTGGCCCGATCCTCATCAATAATCGCATACTTCTTCATTGGAACGATAAGAGCTTTGGCATCGTCCGTGGTAACGGTAAATGAATTCGGTTCCCGTCCGCCTTGCACGACGTCCGTAAGCCATTCCGGAATGATACTGGAGAACATAATGCGCCGCGCGTGGCCGGAAATAGAACCCAATACGCGGTTTAACGCATTAAGAGCACCAAGCACTTTGAGGGCGCTTGCCGCCACTTGTTTTTTAGCTCCGGTAAGAGTATAAACTTTTTTACGCTTCGGCCTGGCCGAACGCGCCGCGGATTCCTGGACCGCCTCGGATATAATATCACGCATCTTTGCCATACGGAATGGCACTGCCAGCCTTGTGCCGAACGTGAATTCCTGCGTCTTACTTATACATAATGGAAAACGAGAAATCGGGTTTTGGAACTCCGCCAAAAGATTTTCCACCGGAGTGGGAAATCTTATTGTTGTCATAGAGACAAGGCTACCATTATTCTCCCAATTCGACTTCGACAGGGCTTGGGAACGAGATTATCAGTCAGCGTTGCGGTTCTTGTCAGTAACCTTAAACTCCATCACTGCACCTTCTGCTGCACGAAGTTGCTCCTTATCACGCTGGAAAGCAGCACGAATTTTTGCCAAATCTTCCTTTTGTTTTCGTCGGTGTGCAGAAGTCTCGACTTCGGAAGATTCCTCTCTCCTCTGTGACTTCTCGTCAAGTTTCTTAGGTTCCATGGAAATAGTATTGCTGGGTTCTTACAAAAACATAAAGTATTACGCCAATCGCGACAGCTACATAGAATCCTCGATATGAACTCCGCATTGACATGGAGCGTTTCCTGGACGTGGCCAGATTTGAGTCCGCTGCATCAACATATTGCAAACTCACAGCGTAGAGTAGCGTCGCTTCATCAAACGAACTTTCCTGCCAGATCTCATTGAGTGGAGTTCGAAAAAGCGGTACCTCTTTTTCGGTAATGCGAACGACAGGAAGGATCCTGACGACAGATCAAATAAAAATCGCCAGAGTTAAAGCCGCAAGCAGCGCTATTAGGACCGGGCCAAACACCTGAAATGGTACAGCCCAGTATTCGCTGCGTGTACCCTCAAGCACGGCTCGAAGAAACGCTGGAAGAGTGCTTAGTGCAAGCGTATAAAGTGCAAGCCACCGAAATCCTTTTTCGGAAATACGCTGGGGCATTTCAAATGCCATTTCTTGGAAGATATCCCGTGACTCTTCCAGAACGACTCTCAGATTATTTTCTTGCGCCATTATCGAAGTCCCTCCAGCACCACCTCCAATTCGGCTTCGCTTTCACACATGACCTGCCGGGCTTTGGAACCATCGAACGGACCTACAATGCCAGCGCCTTCGAGTTCGTCCATAATGCGGGCAGCTCGAGAGTAGCCAATCTTGAGCCGGCGCTGCAACAGAGACACGCTTCCCTGCTGGTGCCGCACAATCGTTTTTGCGGCCTCTTCGAACAGCTCATCGCGGTCATCGGCATCGTCCATCTCGACCGCGTCGTCATCGTCGGCTTCGCGGAGCGACGGGAGCGTCCAGGGACGAGAGTAACTTAACTTATCGCCGTCCTGCAGAGCGACAGCCTCTACGATCGCCTCCACTTCTTCGGTGGAGATGAAGGGTGATTGCAAACGAATCGGCTTCGGAGTTCCGCTCGGTTGATAAAGCATATCGCCATTGCCCATGAGTTGCTCCGCGCCCATCGAGTCCAAAATAGTTCTCGAATCCACGCGCGTGGCGACCTGGAACGCAATGCGCGCCGGGAAATTCGCTTTGATCACACCGGTAATGACATCAACAGATGGCCGCTGTGTAGCTAGAATCATGTGAATGCCAACCGCACGCGCCATTTGCGCAATGCGGCAAATGGGCTCCTCGATTTCGCGAGCCGCCGTAATCATGAGGTCCGCCAACTCGTCGATAATGACGACGATATACGGCAAGTGATAATGCTGCTCCTCCTGCGTCGAGCGAAGCTTGCCTTGCGCGACTTTCAGATTGTAATCCGCCAGCGAGCGCACGGCCGCTTTCGCAAGCTTATCATAGCGGCGCTCCATTTCAACTTCTACTGCTCTAAGCGCAATGACTGCAAACGCCGGCGTCGTAACAATATCCTCGCCGGCTTCCGGAGAAACAATGAGATAGTGCTTGCGAAGCTTCTTATAGAGCGAGAGTTCGATCTTCTTGGGATCGACAATGACAAACTTTACATCGCGAGGCGATTTTGCATAGAGCAAGCTCGCAATAATCCCGTTCACACCAACGGATTTTCCAGAACCGGTTGCACCGGCAATGAGCAAGTGCGGCATTTTATTGAGATCATCCACATACACGTCTCCGGAAATGGTCTTGCCGAGCGCCAGCGGCAGATTCATCTTTGTATTCCGGAAACTTTCGCTTTCGAAGAGCGAACGAATGCGAACGATTTTCGCGACATCGTTTGGAATTTCCACGCCAATCGTTCCCCGTCCGGGAATCGGCGCAATGATGCGAATACCCCGCGCCTTCATGGCCAGCGCAATATCATCGGTTAAATTTTCAACGCGGGAAACTTTAATCCCCTCGGCTGGCGTGAACTCGTAGAGCGTGACAACGGGACCCGGCGTAACGGTAATATTTTCGATGTCCACCCCGAATGTCGCGAGCTTATCCCGCAAAAGCCGGCCCTTCTTAGCAAGCTCTTCATCGTCGGCATCCAAAGCATCCTTTGGATCGGCTGGGGTTAGTAATTCGAGTGGCGGATTCCGATATTTCGAAAGAATTTCCTGATAGGGATTCTCCGGAACGAATGGCTTCTCCCCTTCTTCATAGAATAAATCTTCGGATTCGGGTTCTGACATTCCCGCGTCAGCTTTTGCGCGGTTCGGTTCTCGCAGGACCGGAAGTGGCTGCGTTGCTTCATCTGACACAGAGTGCGGCAGCGATTCATTGGAGAGAACTTTTTCATCACCGAGCAAGACCGGTGCAGGCTCGTCTGGCTTGGCCGTCATTCGTCGCGGCTTGAGCGGATCGATAACGGTTTCGGATGTATCAATATTCTCTAATTGGTTAACCACTTCCGGAAGCTCGGCGGATGGTTCCTGAATTGCAGAAATCTCCGTAGTTCCTTGAATGGCATCCACCGGAGATTCTGTTACGGCTGGAACAACACTGGATGGTGCAGAAGAGTCGGCCGCAGGGATGACTGCCGGCGTTTGCTCTTCTTCGACTGCTCCATTCGTAAGCCGGCTAAAGTGCATCGAACGCGCGCCAAGCCGCTCGTGCCCATTGCGCGTTAGTCGTGGAATAGAAGTTCCTCCCTCATGCTTTTGCGCGGGCCGAACTTTCAAAAGTGGCTGGTGTGGCAAAGCGCGAGCTTCTCGTTGGGGTGCGGCCAAATCTTCGTCTGGTCCTGAAGTCGTTTCAATATTATCGTTTGTCGCAGGAGCCGGACTTTTCTCTACCGAAGCAACACTATCTGCAATCGGCAATTCTGTCCTCTCCGTCTGTGCCGTCACTGGCACCGGAGAAGCGGTGGATTCAATAGTGTCTTCATCAACAGAAACCGCTGAAACCAAAGGGGCTGTAACTATTGCATCTGGTGCGGCAATTTCGACGGACGCTTCTGCTGCTTCCTGGGCGGCCCGGCGTTCTTCTTTGAGAGCGTGTCTGGCTTCGCGCTTGTCCCAGAACTGGATAATCCTTCGGCGCGACCACATAACCGTTCCATGTCCCCAGCCCTGGAGCCGAACGAACGTCTTCTCGATGTCCAGATCGATCGAAAAAACGAGCATTACAATAAACGCGGATGTGTACAGAATAAA
>JAKAIL010000237.1 GCA_021825235.1 Bacteroidota bacterium
CTCAGCATAACGTGCTGGCCGATGCAAAAGGCATTACCGAATGGCATGGCATGACGAATGCCCAGCGCATGATGTGCGTCCTGCCCATCCATCACGTTAACGGTACGGTCGTAACGCTCGTGACGCCGATGTATTTCGGCGGTACGGTCGTGCTCAACCAGAAATTCCAATCCGAGAACTTTTTCGAGAAGATCGAGCGTGAACGCGTAAACGTCGTGAGCGTGGTCCCCACGCTTCTGGCATTCTTGATCGAATATTATAAAACAAACTCCCACGCTCACGTAGTGAAGCATACACCTAACTCCCCCTCCTACGAAGCGAAGCGGAGTAGGAGGGGGCTGGGGGGTGGTCCCGTCGAGCAGCAACCACCCCTCCTTTTCAAGGCGGGAACCGCTGGGGAGATGAATGGGGAGTCCTCGCTGCGCCACATCATTTGTGGCGCCGGCCCGCTTACGGTCGAGTTAGGTGCGCAGTTCGAAGATATGTTTGGCATTCCGATCATGCACGGTTATGGGCTGAGTGAAACCACCTGCTATTCTTGCTTTCTGCCGATAGACCTGACGCCGGAAGAACACCGGCATTGGATGCGCGACTATGGATATCCCTCGATCGGTGTGGCGATCCCGCAAAATGACATGATGATCGCCGATGAAATCGGCCGAGAACTGGCACCGGGTGAAAAAGGCGAGATCGCTATCCGCGGTGAGAACGTAATGAAGTATTACTACGAGAACGACGAAGCCAACGAAAAGACGTTCAGCTATGGTTGGTTTCGTTCCGGGGACGAAGGGTTTTATCAAGTGGACCACCTGGGAAGGAAGTTCTTCTTCATCACCGGGCGCATCAAAGAACTGATTATTCGGGGAGGAGTAAATATCTCACCACTTGAAATCGATGAAGTGCTGGCTCAGTGCCCCAACGTGAAGGCTGCCATCGCTGTCGGCTTCGAGAACGATTTCTACGGCGAGGAAGTCGGCGCGTACGTGCAACCGATCGAAGGGGCAATGTTAAGCGCAGAGGAAGTTATCGCCTGGTGCCGCGAAGCGCTGCCATTTGCAAAGTCGCCGAAGGCTGTTATATTCGGTAACGATATTCCGGTAACGAGCACTGGGAAATATCAGCGCAATAAGTGCAAGCCGCTGTTTCTGGAATGGAAAGCAGTCCAGTTTCGCAAACCTTAGTCGGACTCTCCTTCGGCTGGCGCAAAAACTCCGAAATCGCTTTCGAACTCCCGGCTGGACCGGACCAATAATTGGAGTAGCAATTCGCTATCGGTTAACCGGGGATTTTGAAGCTCCAGCCGAAGATATTTATTCAGCCATTCGTCCAGGCTGCACACCTCCTGCGAGTCGAGCGCACGGATATCTCGCGTAAACTGCTTTGCCGGGTTCATAAACGCCTCACCTGTAATTGGTGTGAAGAACATTCGCGGCTCGAAAACATTTCCGTATATGTGTTTACGTGGGCGAGTCCGGTTTCTACCAGCAGAACAGGTGTACACGGGGTGCTTCGATGCTTGCTGCTTTGAGACAAAATGTCTCGTGCGGTGTCTTACTCTATCGGTGATATCAATTTCTATTAATTATCCAGTCAAAATGAGATCTTTTACTCTTCGCTCGAGTCTGACTGTAGCCAGCATAACGCTCTCGGTCGTTGCGTTTCGGCCCTGCGGAACGCTTGCACAATGGCATGCGGACTCGACCACCAATACACCCGTTTGTACTGCTGCTGGCCAGCAAGATATGCCCAAAGGATGCAGCGATGGCGCGGATGGGGCCATTTTCGTATGGGAAGACGCTCGAAGCAGCACCTACCAAATTTACGCGCAGCACCTGGATGCCTCGGGGCATGCCACCTGGGCTGCGAACGGAGTGAAATTAGCGACGCTCTCGCGCGGTAATTATACCCAAACGAATCCCATCGTTGCTTCGGACGATAGCGGCGGAGCATACGTCATCTGGTCCGATGGCCGGTTTGGTTCTTCCAACGGTGTCTGCCTGTTCGCGCAACACATTCGATCCGATGGAAGCCTGGCGTATGCCGATAGCGGACTTGCCGTTGCCATTGGGCTCAATGGCTGCGCCAATCCGGCGCTCTGCGATGATGGCCAGGGTAATGCCTACGTGACCTGGGAAGACAACCGCTCGGCGACCGTCTCTTCGCGTCCGGATATTTGGATGAACCGCCTCTGGCCCGGTGGAGTAAAGTTCGGGCTAACCATCACCGGATCCCATGCAGTGGAATCGAGCACGTACAATTGGTACACCAAGAAATACACCTATACGTTTTCCGATACTAGCGCAAATTTTCCCTCCTATTTGATCAATCAAACCCTGGTGATTCCGGGCAAAGGGTCGTACCTCATTGCCGGAGTTCCCAGTCCGACCCAGCTCCAGTTGAAGACGTATCCCTCCAATGGAACCTATGCCTATTACATCGCCGGCTTAACCGGGATGCCGCTCGATACTTTCCAAAGTAAACAGACCGCCCCAGCGATTGTAAGTGATGGCACCGGCGGTTGCTATGTTGCCTGGACGAGCAGCGGAGCCGTCCCGAACGCCATATTCGCGACACGCGTCGATAGCAATGGAGTTGCGCTTTGGGATCCGGCTCCGGGGCCGGGGTTCCTGATCTATCAGAGCCAGAATCCGCTGAACCCTTCGAAGAACGTGTGGATTAACCGCGATGGTAACCAATTGTTACTGACGTGGGAAGTAACGAACTCTGAAAACAATAGCCAGGAAGTGTATGCACAGCGTATGCGCAACAGCACGCCGTACGATACCGCTTTCGAATGGGGTACGAGTGCCGTGGATGTTTCCAGCGACCAGATCCTGGACCAAACGTCCCCGCGCATTTATAGCGATGATTCAATGGTCCTCGGGACGAACGGGGCGATGGTGCCATTCCTCGATGCCGAGCCGAGTTCGGGAGATGACCTCGATATTGCGGCAGTGCGAATCTTGGGCGATGGTGGGAACCTTGTCCCACCTGCCACCACCGGCTTTTGGTTCTTCGAACAAAAGCCGCATAGCCAAAGCGGATACCGTACCGTGAAGATCACCGACGATAGCGATGGTGGAACGCGTACCGGCGTTCTGGCGGTGTGGAACGATGCATGGGACGGGGTCGATACAATGGTCTATGCGCAGCGGATCGACCGGAATGGCCGAAGGTATTTTCCCGCAATGGGAACCGCAAACCGCTGGGGACTCGCTATTTCTGGCGATTCTTCGCCTACCCGCCGTTGGAATGCCAAGCAGGTCTGTCTCGTGCCGCGCGATAACGGTGGCATCGCAGCCTGGACCGATTTCCGCAATGGCAATGCCGATATTTATGCGCAGCTTATTCTGAACGATGGCACCGCGAGCATTCCCACCGATTTGACCCCGCCGGTGGACTCCGTCCTGTCCCGTTCGGGAAGTTTCGATGGGAGCCTATGTAATACACGATGCACGGATTTGCTGGCGGTCGATACCGGCGCGGTGGAAAGCGGTATCAGCAGTATTACGGTCACCACCCCGCCAACGAATATGAAGCTGACTGTACCCAACTTTACATCGGGAGCTAATAATATTCCCTTTAGCGTCTGCGTGATCGATTCCATGCTGGATGGCTCGGCTTCGGTTAGCGTTACCGATGGCGCCGGCAACAAGAAAGTCTGGAACTTCTCTTATTGTACGATCCAGGATACCTTGCCTCCCGTGATAACCTGGAATTTTGGATCGGATGCGAACTGGGTTAGCCTGCACGTCAGCGAGACGCGCCCATGGGACCGCGGGCTGGGTTCCCTCACGGTATCCGATACTGTCAATGTAACCTTTACCCCTCCGCTCTCCTCGTTTGTGCCGGGTTCCAAAACAGTTAGCCTGATTGTGTCCCCGACGAATGCCTTGCTTAATTCCAGCTTTATCATCCAGGCATCGGACACCAACGGTAACCGTTCGACGATCGACACCTTCACACGGAGCGTGGAAGGAGTTTCTTCCGGACCGAACTTGGGTGTTTTGCTTTCGGTATATCCCAATCCCATGAGCGGCGCCTCACTCTTCACCCTCATCGGGGCATCGCAGGCCGAAGTATCCATCTTCGATATGCTGGGCAGGGAAGTTGGCCATTTTACGCTAAAGGGATCGCAGGAGTGGAATCCTTCCGCGCTTCCGGCGGGGAGCTACCTGGCGCGAGCTACCATTGGCGGGACTGTTATAACCAAGCGTTTGATACGAGAGTAATCCTGTTGATTTGTTGAGAAAAATGAAAACCCCGAGCAACGCTCGGGGTTTGCTATTACTATGATGGCGTTATTCTAATACGCCTTTGCCCAGACCACCTCCTGCTTCGACGAGTTCCCGCAGACCAGACAATGCGACGGCTTCGAAGCACTCTGGAATTCAGGAAACGGGATCACGCGGATTGTAGCCTTCGTTTCTTCCTTTACCTTCGCTTCGCACTCGGCAGAGCCGCACCAGCCGGCGTAGATAAATCCGGCATCGCGTTCGACGAGCTGCGTCATCTCACCATAATCCGTTACGTTGCGGATGCTGTTGGCCTCGCGCCGTGCCAGGGCATTTTGGAAAAGCTGTGTCTGAAGCTTCTCTAGTAATTCCAAAATACGTTCCTTTAGAGCCGGGCGGGCGATGAATAGCTTTTGCTTCTTGCCCGGCTTGGGCTGCTCCTCGGTCTCTAAAAGGATGCGAGGGACAATAACGACCGAATTATTCTGCACGTCCTTTGGTCCAAGTTCCATACGGAGTGGCACGCCCTTCATCTCCCAGTCGAAGAATTTCGCGCCGGGGCTGAGCGAGTCACGGTCATCCAGCTTCACTCGGATTCCAGCGGCTTTCAGTTCCTGAAAGACGTGCTCCGCAGTTTCCATCACCGTAAGCTGTTCCGCATCGGTCTTGAAAATGGGAACGATGACAAGCTGCGTGGACGCAAGCTTGGGTGGAACAACGAGACCAGCATCGTCGGAATGCGTCATGATGAGGCCGCCGATAAGGCGTGTGGAAACACCCCAGGACGTATTCCAGGCAAATTCCAACTCGCCGGAACGGTTTTGGAACTGGAGCTCGAAGGCTTTCGCAAAGTTTTGTCCCAGATTGTGACTGGTACCCGCCTGCAGCGCTTTGTTATCCTGCATGAGCGCCTCGATGGCGTAGGTGCGGAGTGCGCCCGCAAAGCGTTCACTATCGGTCTTCACGCCGGTGAGCACCGGCATCGCCATGTAACTTTCCGCGAAGGTGCGATACACGCCGAGCATTTTGAGCGTCTCTTCCTCAGCTTCCTTCTCGGTTTCGTGCGCGGTGTGGCCTTCCTGCCAGAGGAATTCCATCGTGCGAAGGAAGAGCCGAGTGCGCATCTCCCAGCGCACCACATTCGCCCACTGGTTTAGCAAAATCGGCAGATCGCGGTAGGACTGTACCCATTTCGCGTACATCGAATAAATGATGGTCTCGGACGTTGGCCGGACGACGAGTGGTTCCTCCAATTCCTTCCCACCACCCACGGTAACGACCGCAAGCTCCGGAGCAAAGCCCTCCACATGGGAGGCTTCCTTCGTGATAAACGATTGTGGAATAAAGAGCGGGAAATAGGCATTCTGGTGGCCCGTCTCTTTGAACATACGGTCCAGCGCCTGCTGCATCAGTTCCCAAATGCCGTAGCCATTTGGACGAATGACCATGCACCCGCGCACTGGCGAATGCTCCGCCAGCTCCGCCCGGGAGACGATCTCGTTATACCATGCGCTAAAATCCTGCGCGCGAGTGGGTAATTTGTCCGCTGCCATAAATAGAATTATGCGGCCTTTGCTAATTGACTTACATTCTCATCCAGCCGCGCAATCGCCGC
>JAKAIL010000238.1 GCA_021825235.1 Bacteroidota bacterium
GCTTAAAAAAGCGATCGGCGAGTTTGCGGCCACTTTCAAATAAGGCTGGCTCGCATTCAGAATTCTCAGAAGTGGCCTCGACTGCCGCGCTACTTTTTGCGTGGTAATGTGTTTATCGGCAATTACTATTTGTATCGATTGTTATTCAATGATAAACCGACTGGCAGCGCTGCTCTTGTTCATTGCGGGGAGCGCAACGACTACAATGCTGGCCGGTCAGGCATTCGCGCAGAAGCAAGACAGTATCCACGTGGATTCTGCTCATTCCGTAACATTTACACCGACGAGTTCGAACCAGGAATTGGCGCCGCAGCGCACTATTGATATGGTGCTTAGCGGCGGTGCAGGCTATTACGTTCAGGGATTGATGTCTGCAATCCAACCGACCGCCAGCGCGGATTTCTTTGCTCAAACAAGCGATCTCGATTTTACGGCTGGTTTCCATTGGGGATTTTCGGATCCTTCAACGAAATCGCTGAGTCTTGGACTTCGATTTCCTTTGTATGAATCGGATAATTGGAGATCGGGCGTCTTCGCCGATGCAGCATTGCTCTTAGGAGATAATGGCCGAGACAGTAATAGCTTCTCGACGGGAATTCGCGCCGATGTTGCAGCGCGGACCTCGCTTCTGGAATTTCGCTTTGCGACAGAATTGCGAAGATTTCCTTTTGGCGGCGATCAACTCGAAGCCTGGGGTGGATTGGAAGTGGGGATTGCATTCAATTTGATCCGCGAAGAGGGTAGTGCTACCATGCTTTCGCCCAAAGACTCGCTACGGGCCGAATTACGGCCTATCGCTACGACTTCCGAATTAGAGGCGCTGGACACCGCTACATCGCAAGAAGAAATTCAGGCTTGGCTCGATCGCTTTTGGCGGGCACGGAATGCAACCGGTTCACCTATGAACGAAGAACGGCGGGAATACATGCGGCGAGTTCAAGAGGCAAATAAAAAATATGGCTCTCCAAACCGGTTAGGAGTCACGACCGATCAAGGGCGCGTGCTCTTGCTTTATGGTGATCCAGATCGAGTCCAGACGATCACTTCGACTATCAATCTTGAACGGAAGTATGAGTTTTGGGTATATCAAAATCGTGTAATAGCCCGCGAAACAGCGTTTTTCCTGTTCGTAAAATCGGCACAAGCGGAAGAAAGCGGCACCTTCGCGGGCCATGGGGAGTTTCGTCAAATCTATTCAAACGTTCCGGGTGAACGTTCGGACGGCATTCCGACCGATTTGCCCATTACAACGTATTATTATATACAAGGCTTTAAGTAATATTCGAGCGTTCGAAGGCGAAGAAAACAAGCTATGGCTACATTACGGGAAATTCGGCGGCGTATTGTCGGGGTGCGTTCCACTGCTAAAATTACGCAGGCAATGAAGATGGTCGCTGCGGCGAAGCTGCGCCGGGCGCAGGACTCCATCAATGCTGCACGACCCTATGCCCGTGCGCTCGAAAGCCTTCTAAAAGATTTGCTCCAAAGTGCGGCCTTAGAGGAAGCTCGCTCCCCACTGCTATTTGGCCGGCCGCGCGACGAGTCCGAACGAGTCATTCTTGTCGTGGTTACGAGCGATCGGGGTTTGGCCGGTGCGTTTAACTCTAACTTGCTTAAGTTTACCGAGGGCCGGATTCGCGACGAATACCCTCAGCATCGTGCCTCCGGAAGGCTTTCCATCGTTACACTCGGCCGGCGCGCGACTGATTATTTTACCAAGCGTAATTATAAGGTCGCTGGGAAGTATCCCGGAATTTTTACGAAGTTGGAATTTGATTCTGCTCGCGCCATTACGCTTTATTTGACGGACCTCTATAATCGCGGCGAGGCAGATCGTATCGAAATTATCTTTAATGAGTTTCGCTCCGTGGTTGTGCAAAAACCAGTTGCGGAGCGATTACTGCCCGTGCTCGATCCTTCCGGGTTCGTGGAAGGTAAGGGTCCGGAACGGGATTATATTTATGAGCCGGACCCCATCTCGATCCTGAATGTGCTTGTTCCTCGCCACTTGGAGACCATGCTCTGGCGCGCGATGCTGGAATCCAATGCCGCCGAGCAAGGTGCCCGAATGACCGCAATGGATAGTGCCACCCGTAATGCCAAAGAGCTAATCGGAACACTGCAGCTTTCCTACAATAAGGCACGGCAAGCGGCAATCACAAAAGAAATTCTTGAAATTGTGGGCGGTGCCGAAGCGCTGGCAAAGGGATAAAACCAGAGGACCCTCATCGCTCTAATCCAAACAATCTTGCTCGGTTCGGATCAATTTGGACGTATCGAAGCCTTGCTCGTTAGCTTGTTTTAGCAAGGTCTGTAACGTTGCTTCCGGTAAGGAACGGGTGCGACTAAGAATCCATAAATATTCTCTGGAAGGAGCTCCGACCATAGCGTATTGGTAGTTCGGATCGAGTGCGATAATCCAATAATCTCCAGAGAATGGCCAGAAAAAGCGAACCTTTAGCTTCGCGGGCTCTTTGTGGTCCGGTATCCACGCGGTGCCAGTGGCAGTCTTTACGGTGCCCTTGCTATTCTGTGGGTGTCCGCTGTTTACCACGTTCAGGTCGCCGTTAGCTTTGAGTGAATAATGGGCCATCACACACGTCAAGCCGGATTCAAAACTATTTGGCAGACGCATAATTTCATACCAGGAGCCGAGGTATTTCGGTAACTCCAGTGATGATACCACTGGCAACGGTGCCTTGGAAGAAGCGCAGCTCATGCACAACGCAGCGAGTGCAAGTGTTGAAAATGCTGACATGAAACGCATCGCTTTTCGATTCAATTTATATTAAAATACCTGATTTTTACGCTAAAGGAGGCACAGAAGTTACCTAAATGATGGATTTCCGGGACTAATATACTTGTTTGAAGGTGTGACATTATGCTTGCGGAGATAGAAGCAAAAATGGAGGCATCCTGTGCTCGAACCGGACGAATGAGGAGCGAGGTTCTTTTGGTCGCGGTTTCCAAGTCCCAGCACGTGAAGGCGATTGCCAAAATGTATGAACGAGGTCTCCGTGACTTCGGCGAAAATCGTGTGCAAGAATTATTACGAAAGAGAGAGAGCCTGCCGGGGAATATTCGATGGCATTTTATTGGAAATCTTCAGTCGAATAAGGTAAAATATCTCGCACCGTTTGTCCATTCGGTACACTCCGTCAACAGTCAGGCAATTGCCTTAGAGCTATCAAAACGCGCAAAAGAAGCGAAAAGAACTATACCGATTCTCATCGAGGTAAATATGAGTTACGAAGCTCAAAAGCAAGGGATGGATCCAGGCAAGGTGGAAGATTTGGTGCTGTTTATTGCACAGAATTGTCCGGATCTAAGCGTGTCCGGCTTGATGGGCATGGCCTCCTTCGAAGAAAATCCGGAGAACACGCGACCGCAATTTCGAAAACTTCGTGAATTACGGGACAAAATTCGGGAACGGCACCCCGAGCTAAAAAGCTTTAAGGAGTTATCGATGGGCATGTCCAACGATTTCGAAGTTGCCATTGAGGAGGGCGCGACGATCGTGCGAATTGGCTCTGCCTTGTTCGAAGGCGACCACTAATATTGTAAACTATGGCTCTAAGTGCGCTGGAAATCAAGAAAAAAGAGTTCACTCAAAAAATGCGAGGCGCCGATCCCGACGAAGTGCAGGCATTCCTCGATCAAATTTCAGCAGAGGTTGAAACAATGATGGTCGAGAAGCAGGCCTCCGAGGACCGAATGACAATCGTGCTGGAAAAGCTGGAGCATTATACCTCGCTCGAACAGACGATTGAGAAAACGCTCGCGGCTGCGCAACAGACCGCTGTAACGATTACCGAGCAAGCCAAGCGTGAGGCGGAACTTATCCTACGTGATGCGGAACTCGAACGTTCGCGTAAACTGAACGACGCGCGTATCGAGCAGAACCGCTTAGACACAGATATTCTCCGGTTGCGTAGTGAGCATCAGGCCTTAGTCGCTCGGCTGCGTGCGGCAGTTGAGGGATTTAACTCTTATTTGCGCTCTCTGGAGCAGGAGAATGCCATGAACCTTATCAATAACACGATCTCAAGTTCTGTGAATGGCAGTGAGGCCGGATCAACAATCTTGCTCCACCAATCCACGGAATAACCGTCCCGAGTGTCACCTCGCATAAGTATCATCGTTATTACTCGCAACCGGGCGGAGTATTTGAAAGAGTGTGTCGATTCGATTCTAATGCAGGACTACCCTGATCTGGAAATCCGGATCGGCGATAACGGCTCGACCGATTCGACCATCGAATATCTTCAGCAGCTTGCTCACAGCGATCCTCGTGTAACAACACTGTTTAACGGTAGGAATCTCGGCTCTTGCCTTGGCAGAAATTTATTATTACAGCGAGCTACGGGTGAGCTTTGGTTTATGATCGATGACGATGCGACATTCCAGCACAAGGATGATCTGCGAAACGTCGCCGCCGCCTTTGAGAAGCATCCGAAAGCCGGGGCAATGGGGTTCACCGTTGTGAATGCGAATGATCCCGGCACGCTGAACCTTTGGATGTACCAGGCGAATCCTGCAATTGCACGAAATAAAGAATTTCGTTCGGCGCAGTTTGCAAGTTGTGCCGTTTGCTTCCGGCGGGGGGCAATGGAGGCTGCGAAATTTGCATCGGGAGAATATTTTGTCAACTCTTTCTTTTATAGCTGGGATGAGTTCCCAATTGCCTGGCGCTTGCTCGAAACCGGATGGGAATGCTGGTATTCGCCAGCGGTGTCCATTCGGCACTATGGCTCGGCAACAATCGATGTTCCCACCGCGCATCGCGTGCATTTGGATGCTAAAAGTGTCGGGCAGTTTGCCGGACTTATTTTGCCATTTCCCTATGGGTGGTGGAAATATGTTGTCCGGCTGAGCCTGTGGATGCTCAAGCGGGCCTGGCGCACCCACACGCTAAAAGCCTGCCTTACCGGATTTTTGGAAGGCATTCCCGCGTTCTTGGCCGAGCGCAAAAAGCACATTAAGGTGCGACATCGAACGGTGAGAGAGTTTATTGCTCTCGTGGAAGCCGAAAGGAAAATTACGAATTACGAATTACGAATTACGAACGACTCTGGTCGTTCCAATTCGTAATTTGAAATTCGTAATTCGTAATTAAATATGTATCCAGAACTTAGAACATCCGTTTCTCCCGATGAACGCGAGCATTTAGTGCTCGAAGATTGGAAGGAAAAGAATATTTTTGAGCGGTCCGTCGTGGAGCGGCCGAAGGACCACGTCTTTTCCTTCTACGAAGGCCCTCCCACAGTAAATGGGACACCGGGAATCCACCACGTCTTTTCCCGGACGATTAAAGATGCCATTTGCCGCTATAAGACCATGCTCGGCTATCGCGTGGAGCGAAAAGCCGGATGGGATACGCACGGCTTGCCGGTAGAAATTGCCATCGAGAAGGAACTCGGTTTCAAGCATAAGCGAGAAATTGAAGAATACGGCATTGATAAATTCAACGCAAAATGCAAGGAGCTGGTCTATAGCAACATCAGCCGCGATTTGGGCTGGCGCGAGCTGACCGAGCGCATGGGTTATTGGGTCAACATGGACGACCCCTACATCACCTGCACGAACGATTATGTGGAATCGGTGTGGTGGGCTATCAAACAGTTCCACGATAAAGGGCTGATCTATAAAGGCTTCAAAATTCAGCCCTATTGTCCGCGTTGCGAAACGGCGCTTTCGTCGCACGAAGTATCCCTCGGCTACGATATTGCGAAGGATCCCAGCGTGTTTGTAAAGTTCCGCCGCAAGAACGTTCAGCAAGAAGAATATTTCCTCGCCTGGACCACGACTCCTTGGACATTGCTTGCCAACGTCGCGCTTGCGGTGCAT
>JAKAIL010000239.1 GCA_021825235.1 Bacteroidota bacterium
TTCCTGCTTTCCTCTTTCGCCGCCTGGAGCGCGCACAATGCCTCACGAAGCGAGTTCATGGTCTCGATGAGGATAATGTCCACACGGGCGTCATCGAGCCAGCGGGCCATTAGGCGGTGCTCTTCGACAAGCGCCGCATCACTCCGCGGAACCAGTTCCGGCGAAAAGCAATCTTCGACCGGTGCGATCGAACCGGCAACCCGTATTAATTCATTTTTATTCCAGCGCGCTTTTCGCGCAATGCGGACGGCCTTTTTCGTTAACTCCTCCGCATCTAATCCAGTCTCTTTGAGTGCACGGGGATTTGTGCGAAACGTGTTCGCCGTAACAATATCCACGCCTTCGTAAAGATAATCTTTATGGACGCGATATATAAGATCCGGACTGGAAACAAGCCCGCGGGCCGTCCAGCTCTTACCCGAAGTATTTACTCCGCGGCCTTCGAGTTCCGTCCCCAGCGCCCCATCCAGAACGAGCGGACGGACGCGAAAGGCATTGTCAAGATCGCGCTTCATTTGGATTTGGAAAACCCATTTTCAGGCGGTGGTTCCACGGGATGTCGTTCCACCCGGAGCGGCCCGGTTCGCGCTTTGAGCAGTTTATGTGCTCCGGCCTCCCACAAAAATGTTTCGAAAATCCGGCCAGCAAATCGTTCGGCATAGTCCATTCGCTCGGGATGCCATTGAATAGCGAGAAAAAATGGCTTACCGGTAGCATCGGCCCATTCGAGGGCCTCGATTGTGCCATCGCTTGCCGCTCGAGCGCTGGCAGAGAGTCCTTCCCCAACCCGCTCCACACCCTGGTGATGCGCACTGTTAACTTCTCCCTCACCCTCGCCCAGAATGTGTCGCAGATAACTTCCCGGCTCGATTCGTACCTGGTGGCGGGAATCATAGCCATCCAGTTTGCGGTGACTCGCTCCGCCAAAGGCCTCGATATCCGTGATGAGTGTTCCACCACGATGTACATTAAGGAGTTGCAGTCCGCGGCAAATGCCAAGCAGCGGAGTTCCCTGCTCTTCTGCTTTTTCAGCTAAGTCAAACTCCTGCTGATCACGGGCTTCATCAATTTCATTGCAGAGCCGTTCCTCGGATTGCTTTCCATACCGCGCCGGATCGACATCGGAACCGCCCGTAAATAGAATGCCATCAACTTCCGAAACCTTTCCACCCCGCGATAGATCAATCAGGTCCAACTCATAATCGAGCGTTTCCGCAGCCTCGCGAAGTGCTTTGCGATAAAAGTCAAATTTCGGATTATCGGATGGTGCGTAAGAGAGGCCAATTTTGAGTTTCATAGGATGCTATCGATAGCGCTGTAAAAACGCTCCTCCCCTTCTAAGAATTCAATCTGCTGTCGGAGCACGAAGACCGGAATTGCTACGCCGGCCCGCTCGAAGTATTTTCGCGATTTTACAGTGTCCTTAGAGGTCGTGACGATTATCGCCACATGTTCCGTTTCCGCTTTCTCGATAATTTTGCGGACTAAGGCCTCGGAATAATTCGCGTGGTCCGCTAATGCATAGGGCACGACGTCTGCTCCAAGCTGGCGAAGCATTTCCTGAAATCGCTCGGGGTTCGCGATCGAAGAAAGCGCGAGAACGCGCTTGGCTTTAAGTTCGGTTAACGGGACTGGACGGAGTTCCAAGGACAAAAGATCGGCAGGAACACCCTCCACAATTCCAAAAGACTTCTCCTTCCTGTCCGTTCTGTCCCTCTGGTGTTTATAAACTACAAACCCCGCCGCCCGCAGCGCGTTTTCCGGTTCCCTGGCGCGCCCGAACGGGATAACCGGCGAAGGCGTGCTCATCAGCAGAATATTCAAGTCGCGCCGCAGCCGAAGATGCTGAAAGCCATCGTCTAATATCACCACCTCGGCGCCAAGCGCTTTTGCTTCGCGCGCGCCATGAACGCGGTCTTCATCCACGATTACAATGGCCCCGGGAAGTACTTCAGCAAACATCTGGGCCTCGTCACCGGAGGATTCGACCGATGCAAGGATTTCCTTCCCATCCCGTACCAACACAAATCCCTTCGAACGACGTTTGTATCCGCGCGAGACGATCGCAACACGCTTGCCATGCTTCTGCTGAAGGTATTCCGCAATGTACAAGACCAGCGGCGATTTGCCGGTACCGCCCAGCACAATGTTCCCAACGCTAATCACGGGAATTCCCGGATGCCACGACTTCAGCCAACCATGCTCGTAGGCCAGGCGGCGAAGCCGCATCGCATAGGCATAAGGATTCAGATAATCGACGAAGTGCATCGTTATTCGAACGCTTGAGATGCATTGCTCAACCACGCTTCCTGTCTCGCTCGATCGGAAGAGGGAAATTCCGCCGGCTTCACCTGGACAGCGCGAATGCATACTTTCGAAAATGGCAAGGGCACTTCGAATTGATCCCAGCTTTTCAGAATCTTCTTCGAGGGGCACTCGATCTCCAGCATATACAGTGGCAATCCCAATTCTCCGGCAGCGATAAATGCACCCCGCTTGAACACATGCCGAGGGCCGCGTGGGCCATCGGGAGTTAGTACAAGCGTGTTTACCTCATGTTCCCGAATCGCCTGTAGCGCATTGTTCAGTGCCTCCATTCCTCCGCGTTTGGTCGAGCCTCGTGCGAGCTTATAGCCCCAAAACGACAGCACCGCCGCCAGTAGGTTCCCATCCTTGCTCTGACTGACTAATGCAATAGGCTTTCTCATACGGACACAATACCAGCCCGGCAGCATTTTGCCATGCCAAAACATGATCACTGCGCGCTTGGGAATCGCCTCGCCGCTCCAGCGAAACCGAAGCGTGCGAGCTAACAAGGTAACAGCAAAGGGAAGTAATCGGTAGATCATCCAGCAAGCAAGCTCTTTGCCACACGGCGTGAAGGCCCGGGCGAAGGACCACGTAATTGTTCTGATAGCCCCAGAAGGTCGTGCTTAAATGAGTCGCGCGCTGGGTCCAATTTAGTTAGGACCTCTGATAAATTACTTCGGGTTACTTCCTGCTGCAACAATTCGGGATACAGCTTCTTTCCCAGCACAATATTCGCAAGACCAATATACGGCAACTTCACTACCCTCTTGCCAATAGCGAATGAAAGTGGGTGCGTGCGATAGCATATTAGTCCTGGCAAACCCAATAATGCTGCCTCGAGTGTGGTAGTGCCGCTTTTTAGAAGCCCCAACTGCGAATGCAACATTAGTTCGTGCGTGGCGGAGGGATCGCGAAATCGCATAAGTGGGACATGAAGATACTGCTGGTAGTAATCGGGTTCCAAAGATGTGGATTCGACAAGAATCGCCTTCATGTTATGGCGTAGCGCGAATTCCTGTGCTGCCTGGGACATAACCGGCAAAAGCCTTCTCACTTCTTCTGAGCGGCTGCCAGCGAAAACCAGCAGCCAATCTTTGGTGAAATCAAGTCCGTGCTTCCTGGCGAATGCTTCCCGATTTTCATAAGTGGCGCTCTCCTCGTCAATTCGTTCCACCAGTGGGTGCCCGATAAAATGCGAATTTGTTAGCCCGGCATCTCGATACAGCTTCTCCTCGAACGGAAATATCACAAGCATCTCGTCCACAACTTCTTTGAGCTTGTGAACGCGCGAATGATGCCACGCCCACACCTGCGGACTAACGTAATAGATCACCCGAATCCCCCGCTTCTTCGCTTCCGCCGCCAGGCGAATATTGAAACCAGGATAATCGATGAGCAGCACCGCATCCGGCTTTCGCTCATCGAGCGTGCGCACCATTTCGTGGAACACTTTACGAAAAAACGAAAAGCGTCGAGCAACCTCGACAAAGCCCACAACGGACATTTCGCGCACGGTATGGATAAGTTCCATGCCTTCAGCGGCACATTCTTCTCCCGCAATTCCGAAGAACGAGATTTCTGAATCCCGTTCGCTGGCCAAAGCCTTGCTCGCACGAATGGCCCGCGAGGCAATGCGGTCGCCCGAAGCTTCGCCGGCGATAAGAAGAATAGAGCGGATCATTGCAATCTACTTGCGAAGGATCGAAATGATAGATTGGATTATTTCCTCTATTATCACCTTGCTCCATCCGCCAATTTGATCGACGATGATACTATCGTGGCCGGTAAATAGTTTTCCCGTTCTTGCGTAACTCAAGGAACGCAATCCGGATATAGGATTTACCTGCGGATCAATCAAAACTAACTGTCTGGCACCATAAGGTTTCGTGGTGATTTGACACAGAATAACATCGCCCTCCGATACGCCAGCAAGGGCTACGGCGGGCCGCATCTTCGAGCGGCTAAGATCGCTGAATGGATATGGAACAAGAACTACCGCCCCTTTTGCAAATAGGCCCAAGCTTCCTCCTCTTCTGGTCTATTCCAATCCGAAAGTGCGGCTTCACTTAAAAGCGCGGTATCGTTCACTATATCTTCTTCCGGTCCCGTTAGGAATGTAATTATTGCATGAGTTCCCTCGCGAACGGTAATACGCTCAAGCGGGCGGATACGCCCATCCTTTTCGACAATTGCTTCAATGGAAGATAACATGTGAGTTCAACAGCATAAGGGAATTTGCCGTTCGTCTTTTATTATCAATTATGCCACGGCTCCGGTAGCAATTCCGCTAAAGTGTTGGATCGGTCGGATGAAATAATCACGCGCGTATCGCGATTCGTTGGATGCAGTCGCCAAAGGAGTTCCCTGCAACGGCCACACGGAGCCATAATGCCCGTATCCGCGCTGACCGTGACGATAGTTTCGACCTCTGCTTCGTGCGCTTTCAGCATCTCTGCCACTGCCGCGTGTTCGGCGCAGAACCCTATGCTACACGGGATATCTACGCAAATTCCAGTGAAGATTCGTCCGCTCCGTGTGCGCAACGCCGCAGCAACGTTACCCGCAGCGCAATCGCTGCTCGGCTGGTAGAGGCCAACAAGTTCCCGGGCCGTACCGATTAATTCGCTGTCCGTCGGATGCATAATTCCTAATTCAACAATTGTCCTAAATACTTCCCTGTCCACGACCGATCCACTTTGGCAATCGCTTCCGGCGTTCCCTCGGCAATAATTTCGCCGCCCCCATCGCCAGCTTCAGGACCCATATCGATTACCCAGTCCGCGCATTTGACCACTTCGAGATTATGCTCGATGATAATCACAGAATGCGCCCGCTCGACGAGCGCATTCAGTGCTACGAGGAGCTTCGCGATGTCATCGAAATGAAGTCCGGTTGTCGGCTCATCGAAAATGAAGAGCGTTTTCTCTTCGTTTTGATCCGCAAGGTGCGAAGCCAGCTTTACCCGCTGCGCCTCGCCGCCGGAGAGTGTCGTTGCCGGCTGCCCAAGGCGGATATAGCCAAGCCCAACATCATCCAGCACCTTTAGCTTCGCGCGAATGCGGTCGTGCTTCGAGAAAAATTCTATGGCTTCGGTCACCGTCATCTGAAGCACATCGACAATGGTCTTCCCGTTCAGCGTCGCTTCCAGAATCTCCTGCTTATAGCGCGTGCCATTGCAGGAATCGCATGGCAACGCCATATCGGCCAGGAACTGCATCTCGACTGTTACAAAGCCTTCGCCCTGGCACGTCTCGCAGCGACCTCCAGGAATATTGAAGGAAAAATATCCCGGCGACCATCCCCGCTGCTTCGCATAAAACGTATTGGCAAACGCATCGCGGATAAGATCGAATACCTTAATATACGTCGCCGGATTCGAACGCGGGGTGCGGCCAATGGGCGTTTGGTCAATCAACTCCACATGATTGACAAAGTCCTCTCCTTTGATTTCGCGATGCGAACCGACCGCGCCGACACTCTCTCCTTTTAGCTTTTTCAGTCCGGCATAGAGAATGGAATGTACC
>JAKAIL010000240.1 GCA_021825235.1 Bacteroidota bacterium
TCGCCTCGCTGCCGTCGCAAACGTTCCCGCCGATGAGGACAAGGAACTCGACGAAGCCGAAGCTACTAAGGCCAAGAAGCCGAGTGGGCCGCCACCTACCGAGGATCAAGGAGAGATGTTTGGGGGATAACTAAATAAGTTATCATTTCGTGATCATAACATACTTCCCCGAAACCGATTCGCTCCACATCCGGCTAAAGAACAAAACCGAATATGAAGGCGAAGAAGTTGCGCCCGGCGTCGTGTTCCACTTCGATAAGGATAACGAACTCGTTAGCATAGAAATGGATAGCATGGCCAGCAAGATTGTCGATCGTTCGACGATCGAACTGAAGGGCTTACCGTTCACTGCGCCACACTTAAGTTCCGGTACTTCTTAACTTTTCTTCCCCGGCATCGCATCGATGAAGGCGCGTAAGGCTCGGTTCACCTGCTTTTCGTTTTTGAACACTTTTGAAACTTCGTTATCGAGGACGACGACGGTGTGCCGTTCTAGATTCTTTGCGAAGCGGTTCGGTTTTGCTTTCGAGTAATCGAAATCGTAATGGGGACGCAAATCATCCGAAAGATCCGTTTTTACGTTGGTTTTTCTTTTCGTGCTCTTCATAATATTTCCAGCGCTCTACCTTGTTTGCGCGTCGAGAGCTGATAATTCGAACGGCCTCTCCACGCATTGTGAATGATGTAATAAGCAATTTCCCTTTCATCGAGGTTCCAACCAAAAGCTCGCGCTTTTCAATAAGAGAATGATCTGGATCGTCAAAGATGACTAATCGCGGATCGTCAAAAGTTGTCATGGATTCTCGAAAGTTGATTCCGTGCTTCTCCTCATTTAACGCAGCTTTATTCGGGTCCCATTCGAATTGCATGGCTGGTTAACGATAAACCATAACAGTTCATGCCTCTAATCAAATAGCCCCCTCCCCCCTGTCCTTGTAAAAAGGTCCACGCGGAGCGGCATGCGCGGTTCATTCATTTTGTATTTGATCGAAAGCGATTCGATGAGCCGGTGCATATAGTCTGCATAGGCACCGGTGCCCGTCATGCGGGTTCCCCAACGCGGGTCGTTCAATCGACCGCCGCGGATCATCCGGATCCGCGTCATCACCCGGTTCGCTTTTTTCGGGAAGTTCTTCTCAAGCCAGTCCTGGAAGATCGGGGCCACGGCATACGGCAGCCGCAGGATCGTATGGGCCACAAACTTCGCCCCGGCATCGGCGGCTCGCTTCAGGATTCCGGGAACTTCATTATCGTTCAGCCCCGGAATAATCGGCCCAACCATCACTCCGACCCGGATATTGTTTTTCGCCAGCCCTTCAATTGCTCCAAGCTTTCGTTCCGCTGTGGAAGTGCGCGGTTCGAGCCTTCGCCTCAGGTCCGGGTCGAGCGAGGTAATCGAGAGCATCGTGCTCACGAGGTCCATGCTGGCAAGCTCTTTCAGAATATCCAGGTCGCGTAGGATAAGCGCGTTCTTCGTAAGAATGCTTACCGGGTTCCGAAATTCAAGAAAGACCTTAAGCAGTTCCCGCGTGATCTCATACTGTCGTTCCGCCGGCTGATAACAGTCCGTGTTGCCGCTCATCATAATGCACTGCGGCGCCCAGGTCTGCTTGCTGAATTCCCGGCGCAGGAGTTCCGGTGCGTCCTTTTTGACCATGATCTTCGTTTCGAAGTCGATTCCGGCATTCATTCCGAGGTATTCGTGGTAGGGCCGCGCCCGGCAATAGGCGCAGCCATGTTCGCACCCACGGTAGGGATTGAGCGAATAGGCATTCGGTATATCCGGACTATCATTTTTGAAAAGAATGGATTTCGTCTGGTCGGGGATGAATTGGGTCTGCATGACCGGCAATTCTTCCGCGAGCGTTTCCCAACCGTCGTCGAAGGCTTCGCGGCTGGTGGTTTCGAAGCGGTTTTGTGGAATGAGAATGGTCCCCCGCACAGGGACTGGCTTCTTCTCTTGTAGTCGTACATTTGTTTCCATCTTTGTTTTCCGATGATTTTGAGGGATTGCTCTCTCTCTTGCGTTTGGTTTTAATAAAGGCACCATTTTCTTGAAAATAGGTGCTCCTGGCCTTGGAGCATTTAGGTGCCTATGACAGCATGTGCTAATATATGAGATTATTGGGCCGCTGTCAAGAGAAGAGTAAAAAATTCATAAACGAACGCACACACCTCGTTGCGCTCGACTTTGGGGGACACATCGAGAAAAGCAGCGCTATGCTACGCTTTCAGATACCGCTCTTTAATAATCTGCAGGTGGTGTAGCTCATGCCCAGCGGCGCTATAGCCGATGGAGCGGACGGAGCGTTTGGTGTTATTCGCAATACCAACGCGCGCGAGCATTTCTTCGTCGAAGCTCTTAAATAGCTCAATCGTTGCAGCACGGACGGATTTGTAGTCAGCAATCATTCGGGCAATATCGCGCCGGTCGGCATGGGCGGTGCGGGCGTAATCGTTTTCCTCGAAGCCGGGGAGCGAAGTTGCATCGCGACGCGCGATCGCGAGCGCGCGGTACGTATAAATGCGTTCGCAGTCTATCACGTGCTGGAACACATCCTTAATGGACCACTTCCCTTCCGCATAACGATAGAGCAATTGGTCTTCCGTCAGCGTAGGCGCGAGCGTTGCCACGCTATCCTTTTGCGACTCGAAATACTCGACGAGATTGTCGGATGGAACCAGTTTCATATACTGCTCGAAATCCCTGGGGTATTCACCTTCGCGGGGACGCTGGATTATTGGTGTTTGCATTGCTTCGATGATTAACTAACGTTTGTGGTATCTCCCTTTCTGCGTTCTGCAACAAATCTACGAGCATCCCTGGCGCGACCGAGAATGCCACGAGCCGAAAGATCGAGGTCCCGGCGCATCGTAAAGAACTGGAGTAACGCGAGCACGGTGTAGGAAATGAACACGGCAAGGGCTTCACCGCGCGCGGCCATGCGCGGCACGAAAATATAGCTTGTTATAAAGAAGGTCGCAACGGCAACAAGCGTGGCGAGAAACAGCCCCTTCACCTTTCCCATACCGATCAGCGCATTCGTTCCAATCAGGGACAGGGGCAGTGTAAATCCGGCAAGAATCATAATTTGAAATACGACGGCAGAAGCATCATATTGGCCATGGAACAAAATGCTGAAAATGGTGGGTGCTCCCACGGCAAGCACGAAGGACATCGGGACCAGAATCGCGAATCCACCGAACAGCAGCTTCTCGATAAGCGTGGAGAGTCCGCCAAAATCCTTCTGGGAATAAAGCCGCGAGGTCATTGGCACGACGAGGAGCGTTGCCCCTTCACGCAAAGCGTCGAGAAAGCGATAGATGGTCTTCGCGCCGGTGTAAATGGCCACTTCCGCCGGCGTATAAAAGAACCCGACGATCAATACGTCCGACCATTGCTGGAGCGTGAGCAGCGCGCTGGTACCGGCCTGGAATTTTGCAAAGTTGAACATCTTCGCATATTCATGGCGCGGCACACGGAAAATCGGCATGGTTGCGAATGCACGTGCGCAGAAGAACCATGCCACAAGGCTCGAAAGGGCGGCACCCACCATGTTAATGTACATGAAATCTGTCGCGGTGTGAAAAAGCCCCAGGGCATTGGCGAGGACAGCAATGATGAGGATGGAACCATAAAACGTGAGATCAACCCAGAAAATGGCATTGATCCGAAGGTGAATCTGCAAATAGCGAATCCCTACATTGCGAAAAATACTGAGCGCAATGAGCAGCGGAAGATATGGCAGCATCGTACCCAACTCCGGACTGGTGAAAATCACGGAAAGCTCTGGCGCAAGTGCCGCGCAAATAAAGCCGGCCGCAAGAATGCTGACCGTGTAAAGATTGAATCCACCGGCAAGGACATGCCGCACTTCGGCTTCATGCTCCGTCCCAAATTTCACCATCGGTTGAAGAAAGATGGAATCGGCAAGGACGCACAGAATAAGGAAGATGGACTGGAACAGCGAGAACGCGCCCCATTCGTGCAATGGCAGCACGTCCATAACGACGAGAATCACGCCGAAGCCATATAAGAGCAACAGCGTCTTATCGGCGACAGTCCATACGCCTTTATCGAGATGTTCGGATAGCTTCACGGGGCGGAGTCGATCGTCAAACGAATTACATATTCTCTCGACGGATGCTGAGCCGAGAGCTGAATCATGGTAGCCGGTACCTGAACACGGTACGAGGGCGAAAAGTCATACGTTGCAACTTCTATTTTATCGAATGGGCCATGGAGTGCCAGATGAAGCGATTGTCCCCCGGCATTCTGAAAACGGTAGCCGTTGAATTCCTGCTCTGTCAGTTTCCATTCGGGAGCCAAATGAAGAAACCATCTGCACGGAAGAGAACTGGGGGATTTGAATTCATCCGTTATCACTGCGCTTGCCAGCTTTATCCTGATGGTTCGAGAATGACGTGCCCATTCGCCGTACTCGGCAGTAACCGTTGCTGCATCCGATGCAAAATCTGCTTTCAGGATTTTTGCATCGGGCCGCACCTCGTGCCAGCCAAAATTCATTCGCTGAACAGCACCTGTGCCTGACCCTATAATAATTCCATTGTGCGCCTCGGCCACGCGATACTTAGTGCGATTCTCCCTATCGCCATTATACACGAAGGTTCCGGGATCGACCAATACCGGACGACCATCCAAATAAATAATCGGACTCAAGAAATCGTCGTGCGCATGGGAGGAAGCTCCATTGCCGCCCATTCCGAATGCTCCGGCGCGAAGAAATAGAAAGCTCGCTTCTACGCGCGCCGAAACAACTTGCGATGGAAGCTGGAAAAATGCTGGCGGTTCTACAGCCAACGTAACCGGAGGACCATAGATAGCATCTATCCAGAAAGCCCTATTCCCTTCCAGCCAGAGCGCCCATCCATCATCGGCATCCCCATAACGGACCAATTCGCCGTCCACTGTCATTGCATTGACAAAGGCCTTCATGCCCGCAAGCCTGCCCCGAAATTGTTCGCTCCAGGAATCCTGGGCAAGCGGACCTACCCTCTGAGCCAGATCACAGAAATCGGTCACGAACTGGTGATACCAGCTCGAAGCTTCGCGCGTGACACCATCCGGGAACGTCTGCCGAAGCATTTCCCGCTCGAGGATTCGTTTCGCGCCTGCTACAAATTCCCGGCTCTTAGGAAATTCCCATAGGGAAGATATAATATAAAGTCCTGCTGCTTCACCAATCAAATGATTGGTGGGGACCACTTTGTCCGTCGAAAGATCATTGTCAAGGTAGCTCGCCTGCTCAAAAATCGAGCGCGCAATTTCATGGGGCACTTCTGTTAGCAGGCCAGCTTTCTTTAGCAGGGCGATGGTCGTTGTCCACGCAATGAGCCGAATCGAAATTTCGAGCGAGCTCGCCCAATTGATGGTCTGTGCAAATGGATTCTCGTGTACCCAGGAACGCATTCGTTCCTGGGCTTCCTCGGCATATTTCTTCTCGTTTGTAAGAACTGCAGCCTGGCCCAGCGTAGGCAAATCCTTGAAGCGATTGATCTCCCAGACAATCTTCACATCTTGCGGAGTATCCTCCGCATGGAGCGCCTGTTCCGAGTAACGCCGTCGCGGCCAGTATTTCCTCTCCATGGGATCGAATTCCCAGGGCCGGTCGATTCGCCTAAACCGGTAAGGGAATGTAAAAAAGCAATTCTCATCGCGCAACATAGCATCGGCCTTGGCGAGAATTGCCGCGTGATCTGCACTTAAATTCTGAGTTTGGAAAGCCGGGACAATATCCCTCCAATGAGCGGTCGTGTTTGATCGCGGGACATCTCGCAGCATTCGATTATAC
>JAKAIL010000241.1 GCA_021825235.1 Bacteroidota bacterium
GATCTTGCGCCAATGGCAATTGTTCCGCGTATGCAATATGACGTGGCGGAGGCATGCATTCCTTCCGTATTGTCGGTAAAATCCGCGCTTCCATCTCTGGCACATGCTCGTGCTGCAATGGTTGGGCCTTTGCGACCCTTGGCAATTCTGGGCAGGACACCTGATGATCTCCCCGCCGTGCCGGCTGCACCGAATATAGAAAATAGATCAGCATCCATGGCAATTGGCTATACCGCTCCTCGCGATCCGATGGCGGGTGTAACGATTGCTCCGCTAAAATATTTGCCGAACGGCGACCCCCTTTGGCCGGATGTGATTCCATCGCCATTTATGGAGGACCGAGGAACAATCAGCGTGAGATTCGGTCTTGGTCCATCTCCGGATGGCACCAGCAGCCGCATGAGTATGCTGAGCGAATTCCGATTAGGCTGGACAATGGGTTATTTTGTCGGTGGTGCTTCGATGGGCCAACTCAATTCCATCGAGCGAGCAGCACAAGCCGTTCAGAAAAACAAGTCGGACATGTCCCAAGGTTACCTCATCAACACTCCGGAAAGCTCGTATCCAGTATCGACCACCCTGATTGGTCTCGATGCCGGTTTGACGCTGGATCCTCTCGGTGTACCCGTCAATGCAATGGTAGGCTTCCTCTATTCCGGTGGTGGCAATTCTGAATATTCGCCGCTTTACTATCGCGCGAGCCTAATGGTCCACTTTGAGCCATGGCACCAACTTAGCGTCGCCGGAGGTATCGAGGGTATGTGGTACTCGCATGATCTTACGCAGTCCATTAATGACCAAAAGGCATTCTATTCGCATTATCCGACCCATGTATCATCGAATGCCGTCACGCAGGAAGAGTGTGGTCTGGTTGGTCCAACATTACAGATAGGATGGCATTTTTAGCCTTCCGGCACTCCCAGCGCCATTTACGTGTTTCCTCAAGGCCCACCGGAATCCCGGTGGGCTTTGAAGTTATTGCAGGGAGAAATAGGATGTCGAGCTTTGAAAATGGAACAACAGGCGCGAAAGGCCAAGCTCCGGGCATTCGACTTCGAATTCGTGGGATCGCCCAGGGAAATAGTCCATTTTCGTTGATGTTCAATTCTTCCCTTCTTGAGTACGCGCCATTTTCGGGCGAAGGGAAGATCGAGGGTATGCTTATCCACGAAGCCGACCGAATCGATATCGAGGCTACCGTTTCGGTAACGGGCCAATTCGAGTGTTCCCGATGTGCGAATCCCTTCAGCAGGCGAATAGAGACGCTGCTTCGGCTCCATTTCGTGCCGGAGCGGCTGGGGAAGCCCGATGGCGACCCGGATGTGCATTCCTACGATCCGATCGGAACGTCCGAGATAAATCTTCTTCCGGACGTTCGGGATGCCCTTATTCTGGCTATCCCCATGAAGCATTTGTGCCACCCGGACTGCCGGGGTATTTGCCCGATTTGTGGCAAGAACCGCAATCATGCGCCGTGCAATTGCACCGAAAAAACGGAAGAATTTGGACCGCTTGCGGCACTCAAATCGTTGAGGGAACGTTTGCGGGCCGAAGAAAATCCAACCGGTAAACATTAAGCACCATAGGCGAACGGCCTTCGCCATAATCAACAGAACCAATGCCAAATCCAACTCATAGGAATTCTCGAACGCGACGCGATAAACGCCGTACCCATTATAAGCTTGAAACGCCATCGTTCGGCACGTGTCCGAACTGCGGTTCGCCGAAGCTTCAGCACACTGCCTGCGCGAGCTGCGGGTTTTACAAAGGCCGCTCGGTCCTGAAGCCGAAAGGCCAGAGCTAAGTCGCCGCATTTCCACGTGGTTGCCGCTCGGGCGGTAAATTTTGCGTCGTTATTTTTAGATTTTCTCGATTCCATTGCCTGCATCACCTCCCCATAATTCATCGCCAGTCAGCATTGTGCTCGATGCCATGGGAGGAGATTTCTCGCCGCGCAATGAGGTAGCAGGGGCGCTCGAAGCAGTCCAGACCGCGCTCGGAAGAATAAAAGTATTCCTCGTCGGTGTGCGGGAGGAAGTAGAATCGGAACTCGAAAGAATTGGTGCTGCCCGTAACGAGGCGATCGAAGTCGTCGGAGCTTCGCAGGTGATCGATATGCACGATGAGCCAGTGGCGGCACTCCGGCAAAAAAAAGACTCCTCGATTGTTAAGGGATTCGATTTGGTCCGAAATCGCGCTGCACATGCGTTTGTCAGCGCAGGCAATACCGGCGCCGTAATGAGCGGAGCGACGCTGCTGCTGGGACGAATTCCGGGTATCAGCCGTCCGACAATCGGTTCGCAATTCCCACGCCCGGATGGCGGTTCGACATTAGTGTTCGATGTCGGAGCTACGGTGGATTCGAAAGCGATCCATCTCCGGGAGTATGCCATCATGGGATCGATTTATGCGGAACAGCTTTTCGGCATCAGCCGGCCCAAAGTAGGCTTGCTCAGTGTAGGTGAAGAACGTTCGAAAGGGAATGAACTGGTATTCGAAGCCATGCCGCTCCTGGAAACCGCTGGGGTGAATTTTATTGGCAATGTCGAAGGCGGCGATGTGCTTAAGGCCACGGTGGATGTTATTGTATGCGATGGCTTTGTAGGAAACGTCATGCTGAAGCTTGCAGAAAGTATGATTCCAGTTCTGCGCGGGCGGCTTCGGAATTATGCTTCCAAAGGGTTGATGCACAAACTGAAAGCCGGAATTGCAGCCTCGGTTTTGCGGGAATCGCTGAAGGACTTCGATTACCAGGAGTTTGGTGGCGTTCCGTTACTTGGTGTTCGTGGAGTAACCATTATCGGCCACGGGCGCTCGACGCCCAAAGCAATCCGAAATATGATTTTGAAGGCCGAGGAAATGGTGCGCAAGCGAGTCGTGGAACGAATTACTACATCGCTAAAGCCAGAGCCGGTAGAAGCGTAATGTGAATTTATAATAGTGGCTGAAAACAATAATCAACGGAAGCACCGTCGTGCTGGCATTACCGCCGTCGCGCACTGGGTACCGGACGAAATTTTCGATAACGACTATTTCGCGTCGTATCTCGATACGTCGGACGAATGGATTACGACTCGTACCGGTATTAAAGAGCGTCATATCCTCCGCGAAGGAGGCATTAGCGATATGGCGGTGAATGCTGCACGCCTTGCGCTCGAACGGCGCGGATGGACGCCGGAAGATATTCAGCTTATCATCTGCTGCACTGTCACACCGGATATGCCTTTCCCGCCCACCGCCTGCATCATTCAGGATAAGCTCGGCGCAAAAAATTGCTGGGGATTCGATCTGAATGCGGCTTGCTGCGGATTCCTGTTCGGACTCGAAACGGCTTCGAGATTTATTGAAAGTGGCGCGTACGACCGCGTGCTACTCATCGGCGCGGACAAAATGAGCGCCATCGTGAATTACAATGACCGAAACACCTGCGTGCTTTTCGGCGATGCCGGTGGCGCGGTGATTCTGGAACCCGCGGAAGATGGCTTCGGTATCATGGATAGCTATTTACAGGTCGATGGCACTGGCCGCGAGTTTCTTTATATGAAAGGCGGCGGAAGCCTGAATCCCGCAACACACGAAACGGTCGATAAAGGTTGGCACTACATTTATCAGGATGGCAAGGCCGTATTCAAGCGCGCGGTCGTCGATATGGCGGAAGCCTCGGCGCTCATTATGGAACGGAATGGACTTACTGCGGATGATATTGCATATTTGGTTCCGCATCAGGCGAACCTCCGTATTCTCGAAGCTGCGCGGGAACGAATGGGACTCACCAAAGATAAAGTGATGGTGAATATCGATCGATATGGCAATACTACCTCCGCCACGATACCGATGTGCCTCAGCGAATGGTGGGCCGCCGGCAAGGTGAAGAAAGGCGATAACCTCGTGCTCGCGAGCTTCGGCGCGGGTTATACGTGGGGTTCGATTCTGGTTCGATGGGCTTATTAGTCAAATTGCCGTTCGCAGGTGATGTTTATTAACATCATTTTGGCCGAGATACACGAGGCCATTTATCGGCTCCTTCAATTAAAAGAACGTTCACGGGAACACCTATCACTGCTGCGATTCTTTCCAGACTTTCGATTGTCACATTAATCTCGCCACGCTCGATTGCAGCAAGCCACGATCGGTTAATACCTGCAATGGATGCGAATTCCTGCTGGCCAATTCCCATTAGTTTGCGAAAGGCCCTTATGTTTTTGCCTGCCGTTATTTTCACTTCCATGCGATACAAACTTATCCATTTGATGCGAAGGTAAAGAGTTGTTGACGCAAATAGACATCAAATTAAAAATCCGCTTTTTTACTTTGCTCTTAAAAAATGTCGGATCTTTGTACCGAAGAGTTCAGCAATGAGCTGTTTTTTTAGAATAACCAGGCACTGTAGGAGACAAAATGGCAAGACACAATAGTATTATTAGCGGCGTGGCCCTCGCTGTCATGCTGGGGTTTTTCGTTTCAACGGCGCATGGGCAAGCGCCTGCATATCAGGGAGCCTTGCTCTATAGCATTGCGCGCGATACATCCGTCCCACCGCTTTACGCAGGCCAACCCGCTCAAGTAACCACGGCTTATCTCTGGCTCGATGACGCCTTGCGGCTCTATCCGGAGTCTGTCATTGATAATTATATCAATTCTTTTAGCTGGAATGACACGGCAAAAGTGATAGTAAGTAATATTTATCAGATGGAGGACGATAATCCGCTCTCGTTCTATATGTGGTCGGGTAAAGCGATTAAGCCAAACCCATACAAAGGCGATCCGGGGCATGACCAAGTATTAATCGAGGATCGGGTAATGCACATTGGGGACACAGGACGAACGTATAGCTTGCTCGCGCCGGATGTTATCGCCGACGTGATGGTGGTCGATACCTTTTGCACCATGGATACAAATTCAAATCCCTATGATAAAAGAGATGTAGTCCTTGTTAATTGTAGCCTGCTCGACCCTATTAAAGGCAAGCGCATTCCCGCTTGTCCAGACATGATGCGCTCGAAATACAAGGGAGTGCGGACGTTGGGATTTACCCCTGCCTATCCCACCTATGCAGACACAGCCTCTGTAGGAACGTGTCTCCAATTTGAATATTCGCCAGAATGGCAACGATCTCAGACGGATGAGTACCGGATGAGAACTCGTTTAATTGATTCCTCCGGGGGCTGGTGGGTAAAACCCGGCCATGAGTATATCGTTTTTCTCACATTTCTGGGATTCGGAGCCGACAGCACTAAAGGTTATTTTTCCGTTCGCCCTGGAACCACCGTTCTGGGCACTAGCGGAGGAATGTATCCGGTCGTGAATGGGATCGTGCAGGATCCCGGTGATGATTTTGGCCTTGGTTCGAATCTCACCGTGGCGGATTGGAAAGCTCGTCTTCGCGCACGGATTAATTCCATTATCAATCCATAAAGCAATCCTTGGGAGAACTATTATGAAACGATTAATTTTTTTCGTTCTCGCTTTGTGCTTTATGGCATCTCTAAAAGCCTATGGGCAATCAGCCAAACCGAATAGCGCACATCCGAAGCTCTCTAAGGGCAACATGAGGCCTGCTTCCCAGGACTGCAACATACCGTGTTGCCAGCAAAGCTTCCCGTACGAGTTTTGCAACGCCAATGGAACGGACGGTCCGTCGCGATGCTCCACGAACTCTAACGCGGACGGAATACCAGCAAAATCCTTCATTCCCGGCTGTGTCACTATTGAGAACACTCTGAGTGGCGATGCGACGCTGCAGCCGAACGCTCCCCCGCCGCAGCCTGCAGCTTATTTAGG
>JAKAIL010000242.1 GCA_021825235.1 Bacteroidota bacterium
CGGTCTAAACGCTGTCGGCCTACGGCCTCCAGCGTTTAGACCGGTCGAGCACACACATCAAGGCATACAGAAACCCTGACATTTCTATTGTGCCTAAAACCATGACATTTCTATTGTGCGGCTACAGTGAAAAGCGGTTATTTCTCGCTCATGATGGGGCCATTCCGAACCAACGCCGTGAAAGGTTGCGTTCATGGTGTACCGGTGGAATTTCCCCGATTCGAGGAAAATCAAGGATAATGATCTCAGCAGCATCACTTCGGACTTTTGGCGAAAAACTTCGTCAGGCGCGCCTTGAGCAACAGCGCAGCCTGGAGGAAATTGCTGCGGCCATTAAGATCAATCGGCATCACCTGGAGGCGATTGAAGCAGGCGATCTCGACCATTTACCACAGGGTCCCTATGTACCGGCTTTTGTGCGAGAATATGCCCGCGCGCTGGGAATGCAGGTTCCGCCGGAGTATGCGCCGTTGCATGCGCCGGTAGCAAGTTCTCCCCGCGATCCGAAAGTGGTTAGCCACCCGGCGCACGAGCGTACCGAAGAAAGTGGCTTGACGCAAATCGCACGAGATACGGCACGGTTGGCGAATACGGTGGCAAAAGGCGCGGTAAAGACCGTGGCCAAGACTACGGAAAGTGTGGTCAATTTGGTAGAAAGTGGCAGCAAGGAAGCGCTGGAAGTGCTGACCTCCCGCGAATTATGGGAAGAGGCGGAGAATATCCGTCGTGAGCGGCACGGGCTTCCGCCATTGGAGCGTCCGCAGGAAGTTCCTCCGCAGGCTAAGCCCGCGACCCCGGAGAACGTGGAAGAACCGGAACCCGCACTGAAGGCGAGGCGAATATCCGATGTTGCAGGCGAGTTATTAGGCAGTGCTCCCGCCGCTCCGCGGGTTTCCCGTAAAACGACCAACATAGTAATCGTCACACTGGCCATCGTCTTTGGTGCGGTTGTGTATGTGGCGATACGAGCGACCCATAGCCAGTCCGGAAATGCGACTGTTGCCAGCCGGGATTACATTCCCGCTCCGGTCGAAAGCACACCGGCTCCCCGGAAGCAGAGGGCTTCCACGCCAGTTGCACCCGCCGCACCGCCCGTGGTGGTTCCCGTTGTAGGGCCGGACGATTCCCTGCAATTTCAACTCCGGGCAACTCAGCCCGTTTGGGTTTCTATTGCGCCGGATGGAATTCCGGCCTATCGGGGTCAAATGAATACCGGAGAAGTTCGCTCCTTCCGTGCGGCGCAAAAATTCGTGATCGATATTGGTAACCAAAAATCGGTTGCCATGACCTTCGATGGCGCGCCGCTTTCGGGCTTGCCGGACATTCAAAATTCGAATGTAGTAGTGCGGAATCTCGTGCTCACACGGGACCGTGCGAGCATTGCTGGCGCAGCCGTAGATTTGCACACCCTCACAACGCCTCCGGTGGTAAAGTCCGCAGCCACGCCGAAAGTTGCTCCGATTGTGCCGCCTCCGGCAATTGCCACACGGATGGAGAACCTGGCAAAGCAAGCACGGGCCAACGCGGCGCATAACGCAAAGGCAAAGAGCACCGTACCGCGGGCTCACCCACCAACCAATAGTACCAAGCATTCTACACGCACGAAAAAAGGTAAATCGTCCTCCATACCGCTCGAGCAAATTCATCCGGTTCAACCAATTCCACCGGGACCATGAGTAAGCACGCTTCGTCCAGCCTTAGCGAGGCACAGAAACGCGCAGAATCGTTACGGTCCCAGATTCGGGAGCACGACCGGCTCTATTTTGTGATGGCCGCGCCGGTGATCAGCGATCGGGAATACGACCGGCTCCTGCAGGAATTGCGCGATATGGAAGCGCAATTTCCGGAACTGATTACGCCGGAGTCTCCGACGCAACGGGTCGGCGGTGAACCGACAAAATTGTTCCCACCGGCGGTGCATCACGTGCCAATGCTCTCGCTCGCGAATACCTATAATACCGAGGAAGTAAAGGACTTTGCCCGGCGCGTGCATGATCTCCTCGGGCATGATCCCAAAAATGGTTTCACCTGTGAACTCAAATTCGATGGGGTGGCCATGAGTTTGCTCTATCAAAATGGCAAGCTCGTGCGCGGGGCCACACGCGGCGATGGTACGACCGGCGACGATGTAACCGCGAATGTGCGGACCATTCGTTCGATCCCCCTCATTTTGGAAGGTTCCTCGCGCTTCCTGCAAGCCAGCTTCGAGGTACGAGGGGAAGTCTTTATGGAACTGGAAGGATTCCGGCGGCTCAATGCCCAGCGTGAGGGAGATGGTGAGCCGCCGTTTGCCAATCCGCGCAATTCCACAGCCGGGACGCTTAAAACGCTTGATTCGCGAGAGGTCGCTAAACGCCCGCTTCGGTTCAGCGCCTATCAGCTCCGCTTCGACGACACGAAGATCGAACATTCCGCGGAGCTCGACACCCATTCGCGCCGGCTGGACCTCCTCAAGGAATTTGGCTTTCCGGTTTCGAAGGAAACACGCATCGTAAAGAATACCGATGGCATCATGGACTTTGCGATGCACTGGCAGGAGCACCGCGAAGCGTTGGGTTTTGAGATTGATGGGGCGGTTATCAAAGTGAATTCGCTTGCGGAGCAGGAGCGAATCGGATTTGTTGCAAAATCGCCCCGGTGGGCGATTGCCTATAAATTCGAGACAAAGCAGGCGCGGACTCGTCTCAACGGCATTACGCTCCAGGTGGGGCGCATGGGAACGATAACTCCGGTTGCCGAGCTGGAACCAGTCGGTCTTACCGGCATTACGATTCGCCGAGCCACGCTGCATAACGCCGATGAGATCGAGCGAAAAGATATTCGGATTGGGGATATGGTCCTGGTCGAGCGCGGCGGCGAAGTCATTCCGAAGGTAGTTGGAGTCGATGGTTCTCAACGTCCCAAAGCGTCGAAGCCTTATCAATTTCCAACCGCATGTCCCGAATGCCATACCGCGTTGGTCCGTCCGCCGGGAGAGGTGAATTGGTACTGCGAAAATCCAGAATGCCCGGCACAGGTTACCGGCCGCATCACGCATTTTGCGTCGCGCGGAGCGATGGATATCGCAGGCTTGGGAGATCAATCGGTCGAGCAACTCGTCAATGCCGGATTGCTTCATAATGTGGCGGATATTTACGACCTGAAAAATCGCCGAGAGGAGTTACTGGCGCTCGAACGCATGGGCGAAAAGAAGGTGGACAACCTTCTGCAGGGAATCGAAACGAGCAAGGAGCGCCCTGCCGCTCGGTTCTTGTTTGCGCTCGGCATTCGTCACGTGGGGACGAGTGTGGCTAAATTATTACTAGACGAATTCGGCTCCATCGACCGAATAGCGGAAGCTTCGGAAGAAGCAATCGATGCTATTGCCGGAATTGGATTCGAAATCGCTTCCAGCGTAGTGCATTTTTTCGAGCAACGAACGAACCAGGCATTACTCACTCGATTACGCGCGAATGGCCTTCCATTTCATGGTGTGAAAAAGGCAACGCCGGCGCTCACCGAATTTTTTGGTGGCAAAACCTTCGTACTTACCGGTACGCTCTCCGCGATGACGCGAGACGCAGCGAAATCCGAAATCGAAGCTCGTGGTGGAACAGTCTCCGGGTCCGTAAGCAAAAAAACGGACTATGTGGTGGCAGGTGTGGAAGCGGGTTCCAAGCTCCAAAAAGCGGAAGAATTGGGAGTCCGGATTTTGGACGAGTCAGAATTTTTGCGCGAGTTGAATCCAAATTCCTCGCATAACGTTTAGCCGCCAAGTTCTATGATACCTTCTCGCCCGCTGCCACTTGTTGGGATTCTCGCCGAGACCTTTTCTATCTACGGAAAGACGATTGTTCGGTATGCTCTCCTGTTTCTTATCCTGATCGTGCCAGGAGTAATATTCCTCACCATCGGTTCCACGAATGCTACGAATGACATCGTTACCTCTGCCCAGCACGATATTGGACTGAATGATAGCACCCTCACGGCGCTCCGCAATGATGCGCGGACCTGGATCGATGTCCAGGACCCGATGTTCGCTGCGGAGTGGCCGATGGGCGATACGGCGCATTACCCCCATGCGAGCACCCTGCAATTTGGGAATTATCTTGAAAGCCACACTTCGTATTTTGAATCTTCCGCCAGTCTTTTCTTTATCGGAATTGTGCTCTTTATGGTAGGAGGCTTTGCTCTCGTTTCCGTGATCATTGACCTCGCGAGCCGGGTCTTCGAAGAACACCCGCAGGCGCTGGGACCTCCGCTCCGCGATGCGTTCGCGCGGAATGTGTGGAAAATGCTGTTCTTATATATTGTGTACTCCGTCCTCAGTTGGATCGTGGATGAAATTCTGCTGGCATTGCCAGGGGCGGTTGGCGGAATTTTTACGAGTTTCCGGATCGTCATCGAAATGTATCTTCTTATTCGCCTTTCGTTAACGTTTCCAGCGCTCGTGAGCGAGGAACTTCGCCCTTTCCAGGCGGTGGCTCGCAGTTGGGAACTCACGCGTGGCGCGGGATGGCGTATCTTCGGTGGGGCCTTTGCATTTGGTGTCCTATACTTTTTTGCCGTGGTATTACTAAGCATGGTCATCAGTATCGTTGCGGGAAGTCCATTCCTGTGGCTGAATGACTTCTTTACGCTTACCCACATCACTGTGGGCTGGTTCTTGCAAGGCATCTCGGGTTTAATTCAATCGCTTGCACTGCTTTGGAGCATCGTCCTGCTCCTGCTCTTCTCTCTCGTGCCCATTTTCGCGACGGTGTTTTATTACGATCTTCGTACCCGCCATGATGGTCCGCTTGTCTATTTAGAAGACTGATCGCACGAACTCCAGGTCATCTGTGTTACCGCGCTCCATACTGGAGCGGTGCGGGACGGGCGAGAGCTCTTCTTTCACCGCATGGTCGCGTTTATAAAATATGGATCGTATTTTGTGAATCCGTTATTTAAGCTATTACAGCCCATCCTTGCGGGGCTTCCCGCGTATCAGAAATTTCGTGAGTCGCTCGTTTCCGATGCCGCCGGTGAGACCTACCTGACAAATCTGGTTCCGTCGCTCGATGCGCTGCTCGTGGCTATAGCCGCGAATTCGGATGGCCGCCCCGCCTTAATAATTGCCGAGGATGCTGCACAAGCGGAGCGCCTTTACGATGATCTTGCACGGCTGCTCGATGAGGAACAACTTGCTTTGTTCAGTGAAGGCGCGCATGCTTCACTGCTCAAACGCGAGCGGCAAAAGCGCGCGCAAACTGCGGAAGCGACCGCCCAACTACTCGAAGCCTTAGACCGGCTTTCACGCCCGGCCGCTACAGGACAGGCCAACATCTGTATTACGATTGCGGACGCGGAATCGCTGGGAACCCAGCTCCCGCGCAAACAGCATTTTGCCGGAGAAACGCTGGCGCTTGCTCCCCAGGCGGAGCCGGGGTTTGATCGCATGATGAAATGGCTGGATAGCCATCATTTCGAGCGCAAGCAATTCGTCGAAACGGCGGGCGATTATGCGGTCCGCGGTGGTATTCTCGATGTGTTCCCATTTACCGAGACCGTGCCGGTACGTATGGAATTTTTTGGAGATACCATCGATAGCATGCGTTCGTTCGATGCCATTAGCCAGCGTTCGACCTCGCCACGAAAAGAGCTGGTGCTCGTTCCTAACGTGCTGACGGAATCCGAAGCCGCAGGCGAGGCAACGCTCTTCGATTATATCGCATCGAATTCCTTCGTACTTGTTCTCGAACCCTCTCGGGTACGGATGCGAATGCAGGATTT
>JAKAIL010000243.1 GCA_021825235.1 Bacteroidota bacterium
GCCAGCGCATGAACGCCATCGGTGGCAAGCAGACTAATTCCTCCGAACGCTACCGCCGAGCCGCTGATGCTGGACCGGAGCACGCGCTGCCAGCTTAAGCCTTCATCATCGGATTGAAATAGCCCATTGCCCGCCGCTGCAAAAATGTCCGTGCCAATCGTTTCCAGATCGTTGATGTTGTCAGCATACAGATTGTCATTCGATAGAAGCCACGAGGAGCCGTTATCGGTGGAACGAATAATGCCATCGGATGAGGAACCGGCTACGAGCGTTCCACTGCCGCTGCGAACGAATGCATGCACGTAGGGGGTAGAATCGACTTTGGTCCAAGCTCCATTCGAAAGTCGAAAGATGCCGCCGTCGGCACTTCCGGCAAGAAGCTCATTTCCGTTCCAGAAGCATCCGGCAACTCCGGAATCCAGCAGCGTGCCGGTTATCTCCCGATGCCAGTTTACGCCACCATCGGTGGAGAGAAGGAGGCCGGTTTGATAGAGACCCGCTGCAGCAACCGTATCTCCTTTGACTGCGAAGCCCGCTATGCCAAGGATACCAACAGGAATCCCGTTTCCCGACCAGAGCCAGCTCAACCCATGGTCGGTCGAGCGGAAGATCGAGCTATCACTGGCGGTCAGGAGGTTTCCGGAAACATCCGCAAGCACCGAAGTGCTACCAAAAGCGCCATTGAATGCTTGTGGAATCGCGGAAATCGAATCCCAATGCATTCCTCGATCGGTTGAACGATAAATGGGGATCGGCGCGGGAAAATCGGTATTGAGGTTAAAAGTTGCAAAAAGGTTACCTTCGCTCAAGATGATGCTTTCGATGGATTCATGCCGGTCGCCGGGAAGGCCGTTCGAACGCGGAAACCATGTTAGTCCTGCATCGGTCGAACAGTAGATGGAATCCAATCGGCCCTCGAAGATCGTATCCCCGATGGCGAGCATAGAAAAAACACCCGGCTGCGAAGGGTCGGTCAACGTCCAGCTCACTCCATGATCGGTGGAGCGGTAGATGCCGGCGCCCGACGCATGCACAACAATGGCAGACGGGGTGGTGACGATGTGCGTAATGTTCCCGCCTTCGGGGCCGGACGTTTGCACCCATTGCGCAAGTAGCGTGGAAGGAAGAAGAAAAGACAAGCAGAAAACAGCGAACGTGTATTTCATAAGCAAAGAAACGGTTTAGAAATTCGCAACAGCTGCAAAAATAATAAAAATGAGACCCGGATGCTTAAAGAAGAAACTTCCGGTTCCGGTACAAATTCATCAGAATTCCTGCCATCGGCCAATTCGAGCACAACGCGGAGCCCCCGCACTGAGAATTCGGCATGTGGCGCCGCATGGTAGCGCACTACTTTGGGGTAGTAGGGGTCGTGGGTTCGAATCCCGCATCGCCGACTGGAGCAATTAAGAATGAAGAGTTGCTTCATTCCCCGCTCTTAAATATGGGCACAGTTGCTGTTTGCCCATCTTCGGTGATTCGACAAAAATAGGTTCCATTCGGTAAAGCATGCAGATCCAGTTGACGTTCGTGCGGTCCTATCGTTTCCCAAGCACTTTCAACCGAACGAATACTTCTTCCCAACGCATCGAACAATTCAATAGAAATGAATCCTGATACTGGAAGCGAATACGTAATAGTCGATACGTTGCTGCAAGGGTTCGGAGCATTTTGAATAGACAGTCCAAAATTGCCTGTGCTTTGAATTACACGTAACTGGCTAAGCGGTCGCCACCAGACACTGGCATAAAACGTTCCAGCGAGGGCATAATTATTGGAGAAAGCAATGGTCGAGGGGATATCGGATGGATCCAATCCCGTTCCGAAGGATCGAAAGCTTTGCCCCACATCGCTGGAAACCCAGATTTGAGAATCCACGATGGCCAGGAGTGCATTGTTAATACCGAATAGCCTGGGGGAACGATCCTTGGGGAGATTCTGTGCCGGGGCTGGAGTCCAGGTTGCTCCATCGTCCGAGGAAAGAAAGATGGAAAAGGTTGGATACGAATGCGCGGTAAGGACCAAGGTGCTCCCTACGCGTATGATGCCATCGACATATAAATCCCCCGGCGGAGTATTTTGAAGCCAGGTATGTCCGTTGTCCGTCGAACGAAAAATAGTATCCAAATCCCACATGAACAACGTATTGCTCAATGCGGCAATCGAAACCGGGTAGGAGTTAAGTTGCTGGGAGGCAAGCTGCCACGTTTGACCGCTGTTGGTTGATACATACTGGCTATCCGTGATAACGGGGAATACTCCTTCCGTAAAGAAGATATTGGAAGAGAGCATCATGAGCGAGCCATCCACGGCAAGCCCGTCGATCGTTCCCGCCGGCTGTGGCGAGGGCTGAGATTTCCAGGTTGCTCCGCCATCCGTCGATCGAAACAGTACATTTTGGACGCCCAAGAAAACAGTACTTTCATCTGCGGCGAGCAAACCTCCTTCTGTCAGGGCTTTCGGAAGATTGACCCGTTGCCAACTCGAACCCTCATCCTGGGAATAGAAGGCCCCGGTGCTCGCCTGGGCTACGACATTAGTTCCTTGCGTGGCGATGGCAGAAACATAGTCGGCCTCGATGCCATGGTTGGACTCACTCCAGGTGCGTCCGTGATCCATCGAGCGCAATATCCCCACTCCCGAAGCAGCGATGTCCAAGCCATTGATCATTCCGAAATCCTGGATGCCGGGCGTGGAATCGACTTCCTGCCACGAGGACCCATCATATCGAAAGATCCCGCTATCTTGAGTCCCAGCGAGGAATACGGAGCCATCCCAATACAGGACGTTAATTACAGTTGCATTGCGGTCCAGCGCAGTCCCCGTCGATTGAAGGTGCCAGGATTGCCCCTGATCACTGGAAGTATAAATACCGCTGACAATGGAGAGCAGACCGGTGGTGCCGGCTGCCATAAGCAGAGTTCCATTTGTACTTAAGCCGTCTAAGGTACCATTGAATACCTCGCTCCAGGATTGGCCCCCACTCATCGAGCGATAGACATAGCTGGAATCGTTCTCGCCGGTACTGGTCGCGAACAGGACGCCGTTGATCGCCGAAAGCAGACAAGAGGGTGAGAAAAGCCCCAGAAGCGCTTCGCTCGGACCTTGCGGAATCGCAGAAATCGAATCCCAGTCAATTCCGCGGTCTGAAGAGCGGTAAATAATCCAATAGTTGAGATTCGGATTCCAACCCGAATAGGTACTTGAACTCGTATCATGTTGCACGGTATAAAAATTCGATCCGCTGACGGTTAGGTTATCGAGGTACGTTATGCCGTGCAGCGTTTCGCCCGTCCACGTAAGGCCACCATCGGTCGAAAAGCGGAAGAGGCTATCGTAGTTAAGTTCTCCACCGAGGTTAACGAGGGTATCCCCGCCGACATTCAGTGGATCGTATAACTGGGACATGCCAGTCCAACTCTGGCCCGCGTCCGTAGAACGGTACATTAACCCTCCCGGGCCGCCGCTAAAAACCAGCACATCGGTACTCGTAGTAGTGACAAGCGCGAAGTCTCCGCCCTCCGGCCCGGTTGTTTGCACCCATTGCGCACGGGCTGTGATGGCAATGCAACAAGTTAGCAGAATTCCAAAAAGCTGTTGTTTCATACTCACCTCAAGTTGATAGCCGACGATTTAAGGATACGGCACGTAGAGGATTCCAGACCGGCCAAAAGCCTCACGAAATAGGCTCCGTCCGGCAAATTTTGCAACGATAACTCTGCGGAATGTCGTCCAGCGGATTCGTATCCTTCGCTTATATTCTGCACGACTCTTCCCACGGGATCGAATATTTCAATGGTAGCGAGCGAAGCTTCGGGAAGTGAGTAAAAAAGCGTGGTGGTTTCACCGAAGGGATTCGGGCTGTTCTGGCAGGAAACGGTAAGCCTGGGCTGCGCAGGCACTGGGACGGATAGATTCGAAAGTGGTCGCCGCCAGACACTGTTGGAAACAGTTCCGACGAAGATCTCATTGTTCGAGAATGCAATATCCCACAACGACATTCCATTCGTCAGGCCCGTCCCAAAGGGTTCCCAGTTGGTGCCACGGTCCGTCGAAAGCCAGACTTGCGTATCGCTTAACGTTATAAGATCGGAACCCACCCCGTTGAGCGTGCGAACATACGGCGGGAGATTGTTCGCATGGATCGTATCCCAATCGCGGCCGCCATCCGAGGATGAGTAAAGCCCGGACCCATACGCGAAAATTCGGCCACCCGCTCGCGTTAGCCACGTAATATAACCGGAGTTACCCACGGGTAGTGTGTCGAAGGACCAGGAATTGCCCGCCGTAGTCGAGTAGTATAGAAGGTTCCCCGTCGCCGCCATCATCGTATCTCCGTAAATGGCGATGGGATCATAGGTAATATCCGTTGGGAGTCCATTCGAGGCAAGCTGCCAGGTCTGGCCGCCATTGGTGGAACAATACAGGCTGTCATAGGTGTAGCCCAATACCCCTCCGGCAATGGTGATTTGCGACGTGACGATCGCGAGCGAGCCGGAAATGGCAAGGAACTGAATTTCTCCACCTGGCTGAGGAGAGGCCGTCGGTTTCCATGAATTACCACCATCGGTGGATCGAAGTATTTCATCTCCGCCGCCCGCCAGCACCGTTGTTCCATCGGTGGCAAGTGCATTGTATCCACCAGTAAAAAAGGTGCCGCGCGATACCGAAACTCGCTGCCAGCTTGTGCCATCATCACTCGAGCGGAACAGGCCGGAACTGGCGGCAGCAATCACATTCGTTCCGAGAGCTATCATATCGTTAATGTCTGCGCCATAGATACCCGTGTCCATCTGCGTCCAGGTAGTGCCCTGATTGCTGCTGTAAAGAACTCCCATGGAATAGGATCCGGCAAAGGAGGGGTTCACCTCGCTCGAAAAGTCCTGAACCAAAGGGGTCGAATCAACTTCCGTCCAAGTGGTTCCATGTTGAAGAAAAACGCCGGTGTCCGAACTGGCGATGAGTTGGTTGCCTTCCCATGCGCAGGCTCCCGAGAAGAGATCGAGTGGTGTGCCGGTCGTCTCGATCTGCCAATCCTTCCCGCCATCGCTGGAAATTAGAATTCCAGCATTACTGGAGATGGCAACCATCTGCCCATTAACGGCCAGGGAGGAGGCCAGAAGACGCGTAAGGTTATCCATGCCATTGTTGGAGACAATCCATGAATTACCATGATCCAGAGACCGGTATATTGTGCTGTCGTTGTTGATTAGTAACGTTCCCGAAACATCTGCCAGGAGTGCATTCGGCATAAAAAAAGTACCATTCGGTTCCGGAAGACTGGAAACCGAGTCCCATGTTGCGCCATGATCGGTCGAGCGATACACCCGCGCAATATAGTTAGAAAGAGTTGAACGAGTGACTGAGCAGGCAAACAGATCGCCTTGGCTGGTAATAATATTTCCGATCCTCTCATTTCCGATCAAGCCGTTAGAACGCTTCGACCATGTCAGACCCGCGTCCGTGGAATATTCTATGGAGGTATCGCCGGCATAGACCGTATCGCCGAGCGCGAAAAGAGATCCAACCGTCCGGAGCGATGAATTGATGAGGCTCCAGGTCGCACCAGCATCGGTCGAGCGAACGATACCGGTCCCGACGGCACTCGCGACGATAGCCGATGGCGTCACGATAATCGCACGAATACTACCCCCTTCCGGCCCGGGGGTTTGTACCCACTGGGCTTCGAGCGAGCTATGGAGAAAGAAGGTAAGGAAGAAGAAAAAGAAAGCAA
>JAKAIL010000244.1 GCA_021825235.1 Bacteroidota bacterium
CCGATCTCAAGAACTTGCGCCGCATCTTTTTCTGATGTTCCGAATCTTTGGTGCCGGTATCCAGAAATCGCAGGAATATCGACATCTCGATAACTTTGCCGCTATCGGTTCCCATATTACCCGCGAGTATGGGCTCTCGAAGGCAGAAGTCCATCTACTTCCTGATATCCTCTATGGGCATTCGGTTGAAGAAATTTCGGTGAAACACTTTCTCTCCCGAGAAACGGTAAAGACTCACATTGCTCATATCCTCAAAAAGACTCATTCGAAAAATAGGATGGACTTTGTAGGAAAGTTCTTTATCGCTCCGAGTCGGAGTTGAGTAGATGGCCTCCTTCTTCACCCAAACGGGTGAATTTATACCCATATCGTGAATTGAAGTAACGTTTGGCAGCTTCTTTCGCGTTAGTTTACCGCGAATAAAAGTTCTGACTTCAGCATGTCGTCTAATGCTTTTATTCAACTTTTCAAACTTCCATTGGAGCTGTTTACCATGAAACATTACGTCGCAATTCAATTTACTCTCTCTTTCGGAATGGTTCTGCTATGCAATTTGATCGCTACGGCCGTCTTGGCTCAACCGTACCAGATGACGGATTACCTTCTTCGCACAGCATCAGAATCTGGATCGAATTATGTGCCCAGCTCGGGTGGAACTTCGGTTGATTTTAACGAAGGCAACGGCGAGATGTATGTACAAATATCTCGCTATTTGAGCAATTGCGACTGCTCGTGCGTGCTCATGGGTTGATGTTCAATTTTGAAATTCAACCCTTCCAGTACATCGCCATCCTCTTTACTATGGACGGTAAACTCGAGATAGCCTGGCTTCGAGGTGGCATGAAGGATCGCGAGCTGTTTGGGATCGATACAGATGCGATAGGTTCCTGGCATAATGCCCATGTAATAATATTCGCCGTTCGAATAGGAGAGCAGGTCCTGGCTAAAGGATAGTTCCGTCGTATCGACCCCGGGTTCCCAATGGCGGACGATGAGCCGCGCGCCGCCCAGCCCTTGCAGCTTCCCCGCCTTTATTTCCATCACATACCCTTCGAGCTGACCGGCGGAAGCCAGCGGGATTTCGATCCTCGCAAAACCGTTGGCCGGCGGCGTTACCTCGAAGCTCGAAAATTTCGGAAGCAACGAAATGTTGTCCAGATTCGCGGTGGAAGTTTTTACGAAATAGGAATTGTAAGGCTCGAGATCGACGATGCGCAGGATGCCGGAATCGGAACTAATTACGCGGCCCGGCGCGCGCTCGAAGCCGAAGTTGGGCACGAGCGGCTCGCCCGCGTCCCATTTGCCATCGCCATTCTTGTCGATAAAGGGAATGACCTCGATGCCACCGCGCCGGACCTCCGGGCGATTGCTGCCGAAAAAGCCGGTGTTCGCGTCGAAACCGAGCGAGCCTTGCACCGTGGCGCTGCTCGTGACGGGCTGCGCGCTGCCCGAGCCGGAGGAGATGCCTACCTGCACACCCGGCAGCATGGTGCGGAACGAAAGCTGCGCGCTCGTGCTCCCGCCCATCCCAAAACTGTGCGTTCCCGTAAGGCTGAAATTCCCCCAGTCCCCGAAGGAGCGCGTAAATCCAAGATTTACGGAAGCGACTTTCCGCGTCGTGTAGTCGATCTGGAAATCCGGCCGCAGGACCAGCCCCGAAAACAGCATGAGCGATATGCCGCCCTCGCCCGTAATATCTCCCATCGGGTGCAGCACGAAGCGGTTTCGAAGAAAATTGCCGCTCGCCGAAAAGTTGAGCGAGGTGCCGAAGACGTCCAGCAATACCTCCGGCGAAAGCGTCAGGTTGCCGTCCAAAGCGTTCATCGGCAAATCCGTGGCGGCCAGCCGCAGGCTTCCCAGCTCGAAGGGCAGCGGCGAGCTCAGCGTCAGCTTCCGCTGGTCAGTGATATAGGTCGGGTTGGTGACGGTAGAAGTTCCGAGAATCGAACTGGCGTTGCTCGTTCCGAGCGGCTGGTCGTATTCCGCTTCGAGCGATAGCCCGGCCGGGCCCGTGAAGCTCAGCGTCCCTTTGTAGCCGCTCCCGTCGTAGTACTCGCCGCCCAGCAGCATGTCGCCCGTCACACGGATGGATGCCGTTCCGTATGGTGTATAGGTTGCGCCTCGGAATGCGATGCCGCTCGTTCCGGTCAGCCCCGGGAACGCGAGATACCGCACGCCGCCGCCCACCGTCATTGCGGTGCTGACCCCAAGCTTCATATCCAGTTGGCCCATGCTGTTGGCCAGCCCCGGCGTAGCGATCGAAGTGCCGCCCGTGAGCGTGTAATCCAGATGGCCCGGCGGCAGAAAGGTATAGGGAATCTGCAAATCCACCACTTTGGTCCGCACCTCCCCGTAGGGGCCATAGAACTTGAGCTTGATGTTCGTCGCCCCATAGGAGAGCGGAATCACGAACTTGTAATATCCCGTCTGATCCGCTTTGGTGTAATTGACGAGGGCATCGTTCACATATAGTTCCACCGTCCAATCCGGCTCCGTGTGGTCCGCCAGCGTGTAGTTGGTGAAGGAGGTCTTATAGGCGGTGCTGATGTTCGAGATTTGGAAGCCGATCATGCTCGCGGGAAGCTGCATGGTGGTAAAGAGGGCGTCCTGCCGTCCAATCAAGATTTGCCGGACGAGATCGCTCGACTGGACCGAATACCGCCATTGCCAGGGCATGTCGTGCCAATCGACGCGCTGGCGGCTCTGGCCTTGAAGCATCACGTCCATATCGCCGCCCAGGAGCTGGCCGCCGCCGTAGAACTCGTAGTCCGCCGGCGTTTGCATGGGCAACTGCCCCGTAGTGTAGCTGTAGGACCCCGAATAGTCAATGGTTCCGAGCGAGAACCAGGAACGCTGCAAATCGAACACTTCATCCGGCTTCTCATCTTGCCCACCCAGGCTGGTGAGGTCCTTCTTCCGGTTGGCGGCGTATTTCTGCTCGCTTTCGGCGGGCAGCGGCTCGGGCGACTTAAGTTCCACCGAGAGGCCGCGGAAGTCGAAGATGCACTTCAGGTTGAAGATCTTTTCGAATTCGTCCGCGCGAAGGTACGCGCCGTCCGAGGCCGTGATGTATTCCTCCGGCGTAAGATGGAAGATGTGCTCCTGGTAGGTACACTCCCGATTCGTATTATCGAACGTGTATTTCCGGGCGGGATCGATATAAAAGCCGGTGAGCGTCGTTCCGTCCGCGGAGACATCCGCTTTGATATGCGCGAAATCGAAGACATCGAGCGGCTGCAAATAGATGTTTTGCCCGATCAGCATGGCCGACACGTCGGTGGAACCGATGCCGCGATTATAGAGGGTCACGTCGATCTCGTTATCGCTTTGGGCGCTGGCTTCGGGCGCGGTCCGCGCGGGAGCATGGCTGGGCAGGGGACCGTGGGTCTGGGCCTGGGCGAGCCCCGGCAGAGCTGCGAGAAGGAGGAAGTATGAAGTATGAAGTATGAAGTTCTTGCGCATTCTGACCTCTCCTCACCCTCTACCCTCTACCCTTTTCCCTCTACCCTTCGCACGCGCGCGTTTGTGCTTCATGAATAATGCCGTTTTTAGCCCGTTTTCGCCAATTCATTTTTCTTTTGCTATAGGAAAAATGTAGTTCCCGAGTTTCCAACTTTTCTCAAATACTCCCCGCGGCTCCGGACGCGGATGCGAATCGGCCAGCAGAACTGCCGTGCAGATGGGGCCTGGATACCCGCCCCCGATCGGGTCGAGGGCAGGCCTTTCGCGGGAATGACAGGGTTGTCATTCCCGTGAAAACGGGAACCGGCCTCACTTCGCCGCCGCGATCTCCGTCTCGGCCATGATCTGCTCGTGCGGCTGATCCGTCAGCGTTTGATATTCGAGCTTGAAGCTGCCTTTCGTGTAATCCGTGCCTTTCGGGATCGTGAAGGCCACGCTCACACGCCGCGCCGCCAGCGGCACATAGACCGCGATGCCTTTGACGATCCCGATCTGCGTGCTCGTGCCGTCCGGCGCCTGGTAAAAGACGAGGAGCGAGCCGTAGCACGATTCGTTACCGTTGCGGTGGACGAGCGCGGTAATCGTTCCACGCCCGGCCGTGTCGACGGCCGAGATGGACGCGCTATCCATCGTTACCGTGGCGGGGCTGGTGCCGGAGCGCACGATGATAGGGATCGAAATGCCGAAGATGGGCCGGAGCACGAGGCTGATCGTATGCTGCGAGGTATCGCGCGCCTTCTCTTCGATGGGCGCGGCGCGTTCCAAGGCCCGGAAATACATGTGCGAGCGGTATTCGCCCGGAGCCATACCCATCGGCTTCATAAAGCGCACGTGGACCGCCTGCGATTCGTGCGGCGGCAGCGTTACCTCCGCCGGAAAATACCGAATCAGGCTGTCGCAGTAAGTCGAGGCGTAGGTATGCACGCTGTCCGGAATTTCATCGAACTTGCCGCTTTCCTCCATCTCGTAATGCACGAGCGAAATGACGAAGCTCGAAGTATCGCTTCCGGAATTGAAGAGCGTAATATCTCCGATGCGCTGCCGGTCGGTCAGGATAATGCGCTTGGGGTTCACCATGAGGGAACCCTGGGCCAGCGCGGTGCCGGCCGTTATCGTGAGTGCAAGAAGAAGGAGGGAGATCGTTTTCATAAGGTTTTTGATTTGTTATGGGCGATGTGGCGGATTAGGATACTTTATCGCTCCGCTCGGAACTGCGCAGGAACCCTGCGCATTCCGGTCGCCGCTCGTAGTGTGCAATTCGTCATTTGTCATTCGTCAGTACGTGCCGTTTTTCCGAGCGGCGGATGGCCCGGAGCGCGTCCAGGATGGCCTCGCAATCGTCGAGCATGCTCTGGGCGATCTCGGGAGGAATGAATCCCGAATCGCGCAGCAAGCGCACCCAAAATAATGTCTCTTTCGCCTCGCGATAGGCGAAATCCGCTTTTGCCAGAAAATCTGTCGGTAGGTTGTCTGCGCCTTGGTTGTCATCCGTCATGTCATTGATAATCGAGAGTCACGTAGAAGGTCCCGGAGTAGGACCCGCTTTTTTGGTTACCGCTTACGTGGAGCGTCGCGCCGATCGCGATCTCGCCCTTAGTGCGGCTGGTGGTGTAGGTATCGACCTTCATCTGCTCCGAACCGCCCACGCGGGTCAGGTAAGTGGAACTGGAAAGGGTGAGGGAGCACTGCATGCCATGCCGCGTGAAGCTCGTATGGGAATCGTTCACTTCGTTGTCGTCGTCTTCGTTGCGGTCGTATTCGTTGTTGTCGTTCGTGGCATGATCGTCGTCTTCGCAGTGTACCGGATTGGTAAGGTTTAGCTCGATGAGCGCCGCGCTCACCGCCGAGCCGGTCCCGCCGGTCGTGTGCGCGTACACCCCGCCCGCATACGTTGCCGTGCCCGAAGGCGAAACGGTAACCGTTCCCGGACTCGGACTCGTAAACATCCCGCCGAAGCACAGGTTGTCCAGCTTCGTAAACGCGCAGCCTTCCTCCGTGCCGGTGAGCGGGATGGCCGCGTGCGCCGTGTCGGGAGTTACCTTCGCGCGCGCAACCGGCGCCACGAGCAGGAGCGATGCGAAAAGACAGAAGCCGAATGACAGACGGGAACTTCCCCACGAGCGCCCCCGTGGTTTCCGTGGCACAAGCTGAAGCATTCGCCGCATCGCATGAAATTGGTTATGTGTCATTGAAAATTATAACGCCGTGACCTGAAGTGCCTGCCCTGAGCCTGTCGAAGGGTCACGGCTACACCCGTAGATC
>JAKAIL010000245.1 GCA_021825235.1 Bacteroidota bacterium
GGGGTGCGCCGCCGCCGGCGCCCCAATTCCTTCAACCGCTCCCAGAGCCATCGCATGAGTAATGCCCAACCTTTACTAAGTGACATGTCCGATTGCAGCAGAAAATGAAGATCGCGCATGTCCTCATCCGACATAGGAAGCCGGGCCGGCTGTAAGCTTGCCTCGGATGGCTCGGCATCCTTGGCGGCCACCGCGCTATCTTCATCCGGCGCGCCGAGATACTCACCCAACAGCCGTCGGAGGCGATCGTCCATTGCTTTGAGCCGAGCGCGCAATGATTCGTCCGGCTCGTACTTGATGAGAAATTGAACGTGATCGTGGAGCACCGCGAGTTTCTTAGTAATCTCCGGAGTTAGGAATTCCTGCGACTCTTCTTCCAGCGAACGCGCAACGGCTTCCAATTCTTCGATTGACGTTTGATCGGCACGAAACCGATCGGATTCGCTTAGATCATCCACATTGATATAAACGGACGAAATTTGCTCGAGCTCATGGCCGAACGGTGTATGGTGTTGCGCGATTTGTCCGCGGACCCCAGTGAGCATTCGTTCCAGCACCTGATGACGAACGGCACCCTCCGTATGCCGAAGCTGGTGCTCGATATCGGCTTTCTGCGCCAGTAAATCTAACAAGGCGCGATCTTTTATCTGGCCGCGCGCGACCATATCGGCAATCTGTGCTTCGGTGGCAAAGACTTCCACATGTCCAATCTTTACCGTGTGTACGAGGACATGCTCGTCCATCTTCGAACGGATTAGTTCCAAATCGAGATGGACGGCTCCGTCCGTAAGAATCAGCACTTCCGCGCCGGAAAGGTGCTCCATGTTTTGAATATCGTCGAGCGCTTGCAGCAACGCCTTTTGCAGCGCAGTCCCTTCGCCCAGGTGCGTTACACGCAGCACATAGCGCATTAGCGCATCGTAGCTTTGCTGATCGACGGCGGTATGAAGTTCGCCAATTTGCGCATCGAACGTGCGAAGGCTGATATGCCCCAGTTCCAGTTTATTGCGCGTTAAGAACGCATAGAGGATCGCCTTGGCAAGATGGATCCGGTGGTGCAATACCATCGAACGCGAAGTATCGAACAGCACATAGACTTTCTGCTTGCGGCTATCGAAATTGAAGCGGGGAGTCCGGTCGTCCACCGGAAGAATCGTGCCGCTTTTCGAGACGGGCATCCACAGTTCTCTTAGTGCAAGCCGTTCGAGGAAAATTTCGTCCGGCAAAAGGAATTGGCTGGGATAGATGCGGAAGACATCGTGATAGCTCGTGATGAGATCGGCGGCATAACGTCCGCCGGAAGGAGCATAACGGTGCGGGTCTTCCGGTTCCTGGCCAGCTACAATATCACCGGAGGGCGAAGCAAGCCGCATAACCGGCTTCAGCTTTTGCGACAATAGGTCCGTTTCGTCGTCGAGCCGGCGCGCTATTTCGAAGATCGCCGTGAAATCGGGCGGAAGCTTTTCGTATATATGCGCGAAGAAGCCAAACTCCTCCATCACCGGGATAAAACTTCGCTCGCTGGACATACGTGGTTCCTTGACCAATGCTAACTACGGTTCTCGATTACAGTTCCGGGGACGGAAATTCCTGTGCGAAGGTTATTGGGACATGACTCCTACTCTTCTTATCCTCGCCGCCGGCATGGGCAGCCGTTATGGCGGACTCAAGCAATTGGACGCGGTCGGTCCCAACGGCGAAACGATCATGGATTACTCCGTTTTCGATGCATGGCGCGCGGGATTCGGCAAAGTGGTCTTTATCATACGGAAGGACATCGAAGAGCCATTCAGGCGAACCATCGGCGCGCGGTTCGAAGAGCATCTTGCGGTTGATTATGTTTTTCAGGAAATGGACAAGCTCCCCAAAAGTTTTCGAGCACCGGAAGGACGCACGAAACCGTGGGGCACCACGCACGCCGTGCTCATGGCCACCGATGCCATTCACGAGCCGTTTGCCGTCATCAATGCCGACGATTTCTATGGCGCTTCGAGCTATCAATTGCTTGCCCGGCACCTCGAATCGGGAACGAAGGACTATGCGATGGTCGGGTTTGTGCTGCGCAATACGCTCTCGGAGTTTGGCCCGGTCGCGCGCGGCGTTTGCCGCGTAAGCGATGATGGATACTTGAAGGACATCGTCGAGATGAAATCCATTCAGCGCCGGGAATCGAAGATCACCAATGTTACCGCGGAAGCTCCGCAAATCGTGCTTTCCGGTGAAGAGAGCGTTAGCATGAATATGTGGGGTTTCTCGACGGCAATTTTCGCGCAACTCAAGGAATCGTTCCGACAATTTCTCACACACCATGCAGATGATCGGGCCGCTGAGTGCTATCTGCCCAGCTCCGTACACACGCTCATACAATCCGGTGAAGCGCACGTGAAAGTACTGCGCTCTAATGATGCCTGGTTCGGAGTAACCTATCGTGACGATCGCGCCCAGGTAGCCGAAAGCATCCTCCGGCTCATCGAAGCAGGAGCCTATCCCAGGCAGTTATGGGAATGAGGAATATCCAGGATGCCACTGCTGCGGCACAAATGTTCCAGGTGGGTGGGGCGATTGAGAATGTGGTGTGGCACGGCAACGGCCATATTCACGAAAGCTATAAAGTGCAATATCGCGATAGCAATGCAAACAGGTCTATTCTCTTGCAGCGCCTTAATACCCAAATCTTTCGCGATCCGGTAACGATGATGCGAAACATCCAGCGCGTAACGGCTCATCTTCATTTACGATTAGGTGACAAACCAGATTTCGAACGTCGCGTGCTGCAGGTAATCTCAGCACGAAATGGTAACCCGTGTTACGTGGACCAGGAGGAGCGATATTGGCGTGCCTACGAATTCATTGAGGGCACCCACTCATTCGAAAACGTAACTTCGGGAGAGCAGGCCTTTCACGCCGCCAAAGCGTTTGGAACATTTGAAGCGTTGCTGAGTGATTTACCCAGCACACGTTTAAGAGAGACTATTTCACATTTCCACGATACTCCTCGGAGGTTTACGGAGTTCGAACAGGTGCTTGAAATCGATCCCATCGGACGCGCAAAGGAAGCTCGGGAAGCAATTGCGTTCGCGAAGTCGCGGAAAACACTTGCACCTGCGTTCGCAAATGCGAACTTACCAATTCGTATCACGCATAACGACGCAAAGCTGAACAATGTATTGCTCGACGATGCCACTGGTGAAGGAATTTGTGTCATCGATCTCGATACCGTCATGCCGGGACTCGTGGTACATGATTTTGGAGATATGGTGCGGACGATGACTTCTTCAGCAGCGGAAGATGAGCGCGAAGTCTCTAAAGTACAAATTGATATGGAGTTATACGATGCAGTGTTAAGAGGATATTTATCCAGCACGAGAAGTTTTTTGACAAAACCAGAACACGAATCTCTGATTACAGGAGCAAAGGTTATCGTTTTTGAGCAGGGCCTGCGATTCTTATCCGATTTCTTAGCCGGAGATCCCTATTATAAAATGTCGAGATCAGGACACAATCTCGATCGATGCCGCACGCAGTTCAAATTGCTGGAGTCCATCGAGAAAAAAGAAAGCGAGATGGTCCGAAAACTCCGGACAATCCTATAATATGGCCGAAGCATTCTACTTCGAGCCGGGGACCTTGTAGCGAGGGAGGGATTCGAACCCACGACCTGCGGATTATGATTCCGACGCTCTAACCAGCTGAGCTACCTCGCCAGAACGAACAGCGCCTGCCCGTTTCGTGAGGCCGCTCAACGCCGAAGTTCATCCGCGTAGTTCCGTAGGGATTCTTCACGGCGTCAGATTTCGTTGTGATGGATTTACTATAGCGCACCGTGCCAACCCTCGAATATCTCGAACGCCAGCCGAAAACCTCGGCCGCACGTGCTCCCTTGCTCTTCCTTCTGCACGGCCGGGGGGCCTATGCGAAGACGATCTTTTCCATCGAGGGACTGCTGGATTCCAGCTTCCATATCATCTCGATTCAGGCGCCCTACCCTTCGGAGATCGGCGGCTTCGAATGGTTTCATCCCATGCCGGAGACCGGGCTTAGCGAACTTCAGGATGCCGAGCGGTTCGAGGAAGTAGAGCGCCTGCTAACGGATGATATTTCGTTCCACCTTGCGCGAACGCGTTTGGAAAATGCACCACTTTTTCTTTGGGGATTCAGCCAGGGCGCAGCCATGTCCCTCATCGTTGGACTTCGGGGGAAAATTAAACCCACCGGTATCGTACCAATGTCAGGATTTCTCCCGCGCCCTGTGAAACAATGGGATAGGTGGAATACGGACATGCGTGTCCTGCTCGCCCATGGATCGGATGACGAGGTGCTCGCCACCGGTTCTTCCAAAAGCACACGTACTTTTTTGGAATCTATCGGCGTACCGGTTGAATATTATGAGTATAAAGGACGCCACAAAATGACGCTGGATGTAATCGGACATGTGAACCAATGGATGCTTGGAACCGGAACTAATCCTCATCCCACCGCTGCTCCATCCGCGGGAGGCGAAATTCAATGACCGAAAAGCACGCGTATGATTTCGAGTTGAAGCTGGACGATCCGGTCAGTACCCATGCCCTGCAATATCGGATGGTGCCGGATGGCTCGCGCGTCCTGGATGTCGGCTGCCATTCCGGAATCTTAGGGGAGGCCCTTCGCCGGAAAAAGCATTGCACGGTAATTGGCATCGATAACGATTTAGCAGCCCTTCATTCCGCGAAGACCCGGCTGGATGCTACGGTTCAACTTGATCTGGAAGAGCAAGGCTGGTCGCAAAAGGTGATGGAATCGGGAAACAACGAATTCGATCTGGTTCTCTTTGGGGATGTCATCGAACATACTCGGGAACCACTGGATATTTTGAAAGAAGCTCGGGGCCTGCTCGCGCCGAATGGAAAAATTATCGCAAGCCTGCCCAACATAGCGAACCTCCGTGTCCGGCTGGGGCTGCTTTTCGGGAAATTCGACTATGCTGATTCCGGCATTCTGGACCGTACCCATTTACGATTTTTCACGCTCCGGTCCGCGCGCCAGTTACTGGATAGTGCAGGATTCGAGATCGAACGAGTCACTTATTCCGGTTATTCGCTGCCCCGGTGGCTTATCAATCTTTTTCCCAGCCTTTTTGCGGTGAATATTATCATGGTAGCAAGGCCTATAATGGCGAAACCATCATGAATAATTGGAACGGAGCTGCGTTCCACAGTATTCCTACAGTAGATGAATCTCGCCCGTAGCATAGGGAAGCTGTTAAGGAATCTGCAACGCCTTGGTGTGCGGGGAGCACAGTATTGGGGAAAAGTCCTTTGGCCGGAGAGTGCGCGCCACATCCCCCTTCCAAACCGGCGCTTCGAACGGTTCCTCGCCGCACTGCTGCTTATTGCCGCCCTTGCGGCCGGTGGCGCATGGTTCATGCGAATAACCGGCGCGGATATCAGCGCGGAAGCGTGGAGTATTCCCGATGTCTCGAATACAGTCCGCGGCCGGTTAACGGCGATTGCCGGTTCACTGGATTCGGTTCGGAAGTGGCTTTCGGAAGACCCCGCACTGAACGCGGCACTTGCCGATGACAATACCGCGTCTCTGTTTTCGTTGCTCGCGCAGCGGGAACGCGAATACTCGCAGATGTTACCGGACAGCACGCTAAACTTCGACATGCCGGAAGGTGAGCGCAAGGCAAGCCGTGGCT
>JAKAIL010000246.1 GCA_021825235.1 Bacteroidota bacterium
ATCTTACCAAACTGTTCGGGCTGGCCGGACTCTTTCCAAATTCCAGGCTTTTTGCGCGCTACAACCTTACTTACTTGCCCGTGGATGCGACCTACGAGGTAGATGCATTGGGCGGCGCTTTTATGATGCTTTCCCGCAAAGCCTATGAAGCGACGCGGGCATTCGATGAATCCTTCTTTATGTATGGAGAGGACATCGATCTCTGTTATCGTGCTAAGCACGCTGGATTTAAAGTATATTATGTACATTCCACGGCGACGGTGCATTTTAAAGGGGAGTCAACCCGGCGAAGCGCGCTGAACGAAGTGAAAGTATTCTACGAAGCAATGCACGTCTTCGTAAAGAAGCATTATCGCGCTTCATTTATTTTTAGTCTGCTCCTGCGCCTGGGAATCTTCATCCGTACCGCGATTGCGCTTCTTCGGAAGTACCGAAGTTCGATTCTACTTGTTATACTCGATTTTACCCTAATCTCCTTCAGCGTCCTTCTTACTTCGAGGCTCTTGATTGGCCCCTGGTTTGGACTCGAGCATTGGGAATATCCTTCTGCCCTGCTGGTACCACCGGCCGTTGCAATTCTCCTGCTATTGCTTTTAAAGGCCTATCATCCAGGCTCGGCGCGCCTACGACCAGTGGTCATTGCGGTGCCCGCTATTCTGGTAGGGCTCTCGTCGCTTACCTATTTCTTCAAAGAATTTCCTGCCAGCCGCTCCTTTGTAGGGGTGGTAACCATTTTGGCTGGAGTGTTATTACTGCTCGATCGTTTTTCGCTTCGACTGTTCCGGCGCATTCGGTATGGTCTCGGCACGTCGGCTAATCCACAGGTCCGGCGAGCACTCCTTATCGGTACGAATGCGGAGGCAAAGCGTATCGCCCAGTTACTGCAGAGGCTCGAATTCCTTCGCCGCTATGAAGTCATGGGATTCATCGACCGCTCGTTAGAACACCTGCATGAAGAAGTTGTGGACGGTCTTCGCATTTTAGGGGATACGAATATGGTGGCTAAAGTGGTCCGCGAGCTTCGCATTGCCGATGTTGTTTTTGCCAATGACGCGGTTCCCTATACGGAAGTACTTTCGATCATGCAGCGCACTTCCGAGGAAAATCCTGCAATGCGCGTTAATTTTTCGATGGTGCCTGCGGCAAGCGACGTATTGGTCGGTAAACAAAATATCGAGTTATTGACGGGCGCCGGCGGAGAATCACTTTCGCTGCTACCGGTGGAATATAATTTAGAACGGCTGTCTCACCGAATTGGCAAACGCGTGTTCGATGTCGCGGTAAGCGCCATCGCCTTACCGGCCGTTGGCATTGCCTTGCTTCTGCGACCTCAGAATGAGCGACGCGAACGCATGGCCAAGTGGCTCGAAATTTTTCAGGGACGGCGTACGCTCGTCGGATTCGAAGGAGATCGGGAACGCGAAGCATTCTATCCCAAACCCGGAATGACCAGCCTTGCTGCCGTTGCCACCCGTAGCGGTCTTCGCGAAGAGGACGTCGTGCAATTCGATCAGTACTACGCGCGCAATCATACCTTTGGAATGGACTGTGAGATTCTGCTCAAAGCGATGTTTATGCATGGCCAGGAACGGCCAATATCATAAGGAGAAGCAGTATGGCAAAAACCGTATTGGATTTTGAAAAGCCTCTCGACGACCTGGAAAAAAAGTTTCAGGAAATGCTTGCGCTTTCGGAAACTGTCGAACTTTCCAAAGAACTGGCAGCGCTTCGCGAGCAAATTGAAGTGCTCACGCGAGAAACGTATCAGCACTTAACCCGCTGGCAACGCGTGCAACTGGCCCGGCATCCGGACCGACCGTACACCCTGGATTACCTTCAGGCTCTGGCTCCGGATTTCATTGAACTTCATGGCGACCGTGGCGTGCGAGATGATCCCGCTGTTGTGGGAGGGTTCGGCACACTCGCTGGGATTGGCAGCGTAATGTGGATCGGACATCAAAAGGGCCGTGATACCAAACAAAATGTATTCCGGAATTTCGGAATGCCCAATCCCGAAGGTTACCGAAAGGCTCTGCGCCTCATGAAGCTTGCGGAGAAATTCGGTAAGCCGATTGTGACGCTGCTCGATACGCCCGGCGCGTATCCTGGCATCGAGGCGGAGGAACGCGGACAGGCAGAAGCCATCGCTCGTAACCTGTTTGAAATGGCAAAGCTGGAAGTTCCCATCGTCGTGGTGATTATTGGCGAAGGTGCTTCCGGAGGAGCATTAGGAATCGGCCTTGGAGACCGCATTCTTATGCTCGAAAATGCGTGGTATAGCGTCATCTCACCGGAAAGTTGCTCCTCGATTCTCTGGCGCAGTTGGAATTTCAAAGAACAAGCCTCCGAGGCGCTGAAATTGACCGCACCGGATTTGCTGGCCAGCGGCGTTATCGACCGGATTCTTCCAGAGCCGGTCGGTGGCGCACACCGTGCGCCGGCAGACATGTTCGAAACGCTACGGGAGATTCTCGTGCAGGAACTTACTACGCTGCGGAATGAGTGGGTCATAGAAACAAGCTCGGCACTTGCGAGGCGCGCGGAAAAATTTTCTAGCATGGGGATGTGGAATGATGGATTACCGGCAACTCCGCCAGCGATTCCCCGCATTATTACAACCGGAGAAAGTACCTCCTTCCACGCAGCGCCGCAGGTTTAATCACGGAATGCTGTGCTAATAACCGATGCCGATCTTCACCAGCCTTCTTTTCTTTTTTCTTGTATTGGCGCTGCTGCCATTCCTCCTGCGAAGCAGCCATCGCCGGCAAACGCTTCGCGAACAAGCAGAACTCGAGGAGCGCATGAGCCTTGGCGCTTCGATCTGCATTGCTGCGGCACGCGAGGCATTCCAGGTGGAATTAAACCGCTCGGTCGAAAGTATTTCCTCACTCGACACGCTGATTATCCATGGATGGTCTTCCCTATTGTCACCGGAATCTCCTAACAATTCTGCCTTCCACGGGGAACCAAAAGAGTTGATTTTTGTTCTTTCGGCATATCTTGGAACAATCTTCGTACTGCATCGCGCGGCGGAGTGGCGCTTTGAAAACGGGAAACCGGCGCTGTTTTTTCGTTCGATCGATCAATCGGAGTATCCGTTTGAACTCGCCGAATTGAAACTCCGGGATCCCGAACGCGTGAATCTTTCGCAGGAAACCGCCCGGTGGGGGTTTCCGCCGGAAGCAGCACCCGCAGATGGTAATGAACAACCAACCGAATAGCGAGACCATTGAACACGTAACCCACTTGCGCGTTCGTTATGCCGATACCGACCAAATGGGGATGGTCTATTACGCCAAATATTTCGAATACTTCGAAGTGGCGCGGACGGAAATGCTCAGGGCCTGTGGCCTCCCCTATGCGGAAATCGAAGCGGCTGGGTTTTGGCTACCCGTTTCCGAGGCGAGCGCGAAATATTATCGTTCCGCACGGTACGATGATGTAATCCACGTTACGGCACGCATGCCGCGCATGGTATCGCCACGGCTGGAGATTGTGTATGAAGCATGTCTCGATGGAACCGATGAACTCCTTGCCGAAGGCACGACCACGCTGGTTTTTGTTTCATCCAAAACAGGTAAGCCCACTCGGCCTCCTCAGATTTACCGTGAAGCCATACAGCGATACTAAACCATGCACCCTCTCTCCGACATCGAACGTCAGCGCATCCGCATTGCCCTCATCGAAGATGTAGGCCGCGAGGATATTACTTCCCTGGCTACCATTGACCCGGAGGCCGAAGGTATAGGAACGTTTCTTGCCAAGGCGGATGGCGTGCTCGCCGGCACTGATGTTGCCCGCCAGACCTTTTTACTCTATGAGGTATTGCATGGCCTTTCATCGCCTATCTTCGAATTTGATACGACCCTCGAAGATGGCCAAACCGTACATGCCGGAGATGTAATCGTCAGCGTTCGCGCACAACTCCGAACCTTGCTTGCTGCCGAGCGCGTTGCGCTCAATTTCCTGCAACGAATGTCCGGCATTGCGACGATGACGAACGCGTTCGTCCAAGCCATTGCTGGAACCGGCGCAACGATTTTGGATACGCGCAAGACCGCGCCGCTCTTGCGTCCTTTCGATCGCTATGCTGTCCGCATGGGCGGCAGCATGAACCACCGGTACTCGCTCGCCGATATGGTGCTGGTAAAGGACAATCACATTGCCGCGAACGGGGGGGATATTCGGAGTGTAATTTCAAAGCTACGGGAATTCTTTGCAGATCCGAAACGTGAACGCGTGCCAGTCGAGATAGAAGTGACCTCGCTTGAACAATTCGAAGATGTGCTCCGCTACGGCAGTGGAATTATTGACCGGGTACTCTTCGATAATTTCGAAGTCGGTAAGCTGCTGGACGCCGTTCAATTAAACCATGGTATTTTCGAAACGGAAGCTTCGGGCGGTATTACGCTCGAAACAGCGCGCGCCATTGCCGAAACCGGCGTGAATTTTCTTTCCGTAGGTGCGCTTACCCATTCGGTTCGTGCCCTGGATATTTCACTCGAAATCGAAACGACAAAGGCTCTTATTCCCTAATTCCGCTTTCCGTTTCTGGATATGAGAAGCATTCGTCTCTCCCTTTGGGCTGCTTTTTTATTTTTACTTTGGCCGTTGCTTGCAAAGGCCGGTTCGATCCATGGATCGGTTCAAAGTGAAGGGGTTCCTGTGGTGGGTGCAACCGTCCGATTGCTCGAGCTGGACCGGGAAACGCATTCCGGATCGAAGGGCGAATACGCTTTCGAAAATGTTCCGGCAGGAACGTACCATGTGTTTGTACGCTCACTTGGATATGAATCGATGACCAAAACAACCGAGGTGACGGATGGCACCGTGGAGTTATCGTTCTCACTCACCGCAACAGCGCTTCCCGGAGAAGAAGTTACCGTTTCCGCTACGCCATACGCTCGACCGACCAATGAGCAATATCAGGCCGTCGCATCGAAATCTCAGGTGGAAGTGCATGAAAGCCCGGGCTCGAGTGTGGCGGAGGAAATCGAGAACATTCCCGGCGTCTCCGTTCGATGGAATGGTTCCGCGCCGGCACGTCCCACGTTGCGCGGCTTGACGGATAACGACGTACTGGTGCTCGAGAATGGACTTCGTATGGGGGATATTTCAACCTTCGATCCAGCGCACGCGATGCCGGTCGAACCGGCAGAAGTCGAGGAAGTGGATGTCGTGCGCGGTCCGGCCAGTATTATGTTCGGGCCCAATGCGGTGGGCGGATTGGTGAACATTATCACCGAGCTGATTCCGGAAGCATCGGACCAAGTGGTTTCGGGCCGGGCTTCGGTCCTGGGGAATTCGGTAAACGATTTGTATTCCGGCTATTTTAACTCGACGCTAAGTAATGGCTCCTCGGCCTTCGAAATTTCGGCGGGGGGACTACACTCGCAGGACATCCGAATCCCCAGCGGAATCTACACCGATCCGGCAACTGCACAGACCTATCATTTAAGCACCATTCCCCAATCCTGGGAACACACATCGCAAGAAGGCGTGGGATATTCGTACACCGGGACCTGGGGAACCATTGGCATTGGCGGCGAACATTACGCGATGAATTACGGTATTCCCGGCGATCCCTGGGATACCGTGTATAAAGATCCAACATTTTCGCGTATCCAAATGGACCGGCTGTCCGCGGAATTGCACGCGCT
>JAKAIL010000247.1 GCA_021825235.1 Bacteroidota bacterium
AAAGGCCCAACCATTGCAGCACGAGCATGTGCCAGAGATGGAAGCGCGGATTTTACCGACAATACGGAAGGAATGCATGCCTCCGCCACGTCATATTGCATACGCGGAACAATTGCCATTGGCGCATGGCGCTTCATCATTTGATGCGAGGCTGCAATCTCTTCGGAATGCGTACGAAGCCCCAGTGCTGAACCGAATACATAGTATGCTCCCACACCAAGTATAAAGGAAATGAGCGAGGCGGTAACGATGGAAATGGCTCCAAATCTCCAGCCACCAGAAAGCCCAAGCCCAGCACCCGCAGCAGCGGCGCCGACACCATCAGCGATACGGGAAGAAACGAATTCCGGCGCGCGGGTAAGAATATCGTCCGTTCCCACTGGCGCGGAATACCCCATTTCCGTCAACCGGTCGAACAATTGGTTCGTGAGGTGTTCCGGAACGCTGAACTGCTCCTTACGAGCAAGCGATGTTGTAAGTTGGCGCAGCTTCAGATGTTCGCGTAGTACCTGCCGCCGTTCGGGCGAAACGGCTAAGGTATGCAAAAGCTCTTCCTCATCCGGCGTGGCAAGCCGTCCGTCAAGGAAATCGAGTATTCTGTCTTCACCGATATTCATAGTGGTTCTTCAGGTATTCACCGCGCGGCATCTTTTTATGTCGCGTCTCCCATTCCGGATATATCGAAGGTTCGTGCCAGTTCTTCGCGTATCGTCCGGCGGGCGCGGAACAGCCGGACTTTTGCATTCTGTTTTGTGATACCCAAGGTCTGGGCAATCTGATCGAGCCCTAAACTGTTGAATTCCGATAGGATAAAAACTTCCCGTAACAGGATTGGCAACTTTTCTACTAACCGGACGACGTGCCGCATAATCTCATCGGACGAAGGCCGGTCAAATTGTTCCTGCGTCGCCGGAGTAATAAACCCATCGATGAGGTCCGTATCCACTTTCAATTCCTCGATCGAAAGCGCTACATGCTTTTTGCGCAATTCACTAATGGCCAGATTATGCGCCATGCGAAACAGCCATCCTGACACCGAACCATCCCCCGAGACGTGGAACTTATCGCGATTTCGAAACAGCTGGACCCAGGCATCCTGAAAAAGATCGTCCACGAGACCCGGCGAACCGGTCAGTAATAGTTTCAGGTAACTATAAACGCGGTCCGCGTAACGGCCATAGAGCATGTTGAATGCCGCATCTTCTCCGTTTTGAAACGCACGCCACAGTTCTTCATCCGCAATGATTTCGCGGACGGCCAGTTCTTCGTCTGCCTTGTGCCGTGGCTTGACTTTAACCTGCATCAGATGGTTTTCGACTTGATTCGCTTAACGATCCTGATAGTAGTAAAACGCCCCAGGATGTTCCGGTTACAAAATTCGGTCAAGAATTCATCCACTCTATTCATATAGACAATGAGTCATAAGGGATACACACAGCATTCCCTTACTCCGTTACCAATTCGATAGGACAATGGTCGCTTCCCATAACCTTGGGATGGATCGCGGCACGCGTCACTTTAGGCATTAGCCCTTCCGTCACCATGAACATATCAATACGCCACCCGATATTCCGCTCCCGGTTGTTGCGAAAATTATCCCAATAGGTGTACTGCTCCGGTTCCTGGTTGAAGGTGCGGAAAGCATCCACATAGCCCATGTCCGTCAGTTTATCGAGCCAGACACGTTCTTCGGGTAAAAATCCCGATTGCTTTGACCACTCTATGGGGCGGGCTACGTCAATCTCTTTGTGCGCCGTATTGTAATCGCCACAGATGATGAGTTCCCGCCCATCGGACCGCAGTTCCTGCCATTGATCGAGCAGGTGGTCGTAAAAATCGAGTTTGTACCGCACACGCTCGGGACCTCGCCCACCGTTCGGAAAATAGACATTATAGAGAATAAAATCGCCATAATCGGCGGAGATGACACGGCCTTCGCAATCAAAGCGCGTTGCACCACAGCCGAGATTGACTTGCTCGGGTGTAGGGCGTGTGTAGATTGCTACGCCAGAATAGCCTTTCTTCTCCGCACTAACGAAATGCGAAGCATATCCTTGAATTGCCGTGAGTTCCGGATCGAGCTGCTCGGGCGAAGCTTTCGTTTCCTGCAGGCAGAGCACATCCGGCCGCTCGCGGTTCAGGAAATCCAGAAATCCTTTACGCTGTGCGGCACGAATTCCATTGACATTCCAACAAATAATACGCATGACTCTTTAACGCGGGAGAACTCGCAAGAGGTTGCGACGCTAATTCAGTGCTCCCAGGAGATTTATTCTTCCGAATCCTTGTTCCAACATCTTCATTTTATCGGCCTTCACAACGCCTCTGAGATCGCTTTTAGAATCCTCACATGTGGATAGTTCGTTTCGCACTCCGCCGCCCTTATTCGGTTGCCGTGGTCGCTATTTTCCTCATCATCATGGGGGTACTCTCGATCGCCAACATGCAGACGGACATTTTCCCGGCAATCGATATTCCCGTCGTTGCTGTAGTATGGAATTACAATGGTCTTTCTGCAACCGATATGGAGCGCCGCGTTGTCCTGCTCGATGAGCGAGCCCTTTCGACGACCGTCAACGGCATATCCAGAATTGAAAGTGAATCCATTAATAGCCTTGGCCTCATGCGCATTTACTTTGAGCCGGGAACCGACATCGGCTCGGCCATTGCGCAAATTTCGGCGGTAGGCAACACTATAGTACACTTCATGCCTCCGGGCATGCAGCCCCCTATTGTTATTCAATTCAATGCATCGAATGTCCCCGTGGCGCAACTTACCGTTTCGAGCAAAACGATTCCGGAAGAGAAGCTCTTTGACTACGGGCTCAATTTCATTCGTGTAAGTCTCTTTACGATACCGGGTCTTTCCACCCCGGCTCCGTATGGTGGTAAAAACCGAGAAATTGCGGTGGACATCGACCCACAGGCGCTCGCAGCACGAGGACTTTCCGCCAGCGATGTGGTATTGGCCTTACAGAGCTCCAATGTAATCGTTCCGGGCGGGACGGCCCGCATTGGAAACCTGGAATATAACGTAGAAACGAATTCGAGCCCCAGTGCGGTAGAGCAGTTCAACCAGATTCCGGTGAAAGTCGTGAACGGACATGCGATATTGCTGGGCGACGTCGCTCATGTTTCCGATTCGTACGCTCCGCAGACGAATATTGTTCGCGTCAATGGTCGTCGGGCGACCTACCTGGCGTTACTAAAAAAATCCAATGCTTCGACACTCGCGGTCGTGCAAGCGGTAAAGGATAAACTTCCCGAAATTCAGGCCGCCGCACCGCATGGAATGCAACTGAAGATTGACTTCGACCAATCGGTCTATGTTCGTTCCACGATTAATAGCCTTTTGCGAGAAGGACTCATCGCGACCATTCTTGTTTCGCTGCTGATCCTCGTCTTCCTGGGAAGTTGGAGAAGTGTCATCATCGTCTGTACCTCGATTCCACTGGCGATCATGACGGCGATTATTGGCCTTAAGCTCACGGGTAATACGCTGAATATTATGACGTTGGGCGGCCTTTCACTCGCCATCGGTATGCTTGTGGACGACGCGACGGTCGCACTCGAAAACATTCACCGTAACCGAACACTTGGCAAGCCGCTCACCGTCGCGATTATAGATGGTTCCCAACAGATTGCCCTACCGGCCATCATGGCAACGTTTGCGATTTGTATCGTCTTCTTCCCGGTCGTCTTACTCACCGGACCGGCGAAGTTTCTCTTTACGCCGATGGCGCTTGCTGTGGTGATTGCCATGATTGCATCGTATTTGCTTTCTCGGACGCTCGTCCCTGCACTCGCTCGGGCGCTCATGCGTGGCGAGGAACATCCTGGTTCGGCCGAATCGATAGCAAAGGAAGAAAATGCGGAGGATGCTCCTCCTAAGCCAGCGGGACCAATCACGCGATTTTCTCGACGTTTTAATGCTTGGCGCGACCGAGCATTTGAGCGGTTCCGCAACGGATACGGACGCACCCTCGAACGGATGCTGCACATTCCACGCTTTATACTGATCCTTGCCGGACTTATTGCGCTTATTAGTCTATTGCTGCCTAATTATATTGGCACGGATTTCTTTCCGACCTCGGACACTGGGATGATGAAGATGCACATGCGCGCTCCCATTGGAACCCGCCTGGAAACGACAGAGGAGATTGTTTCTCATGTGGAAAAGGATATTCGAGATCAGATACCCGCCAAAGAACTTTCAACGATCAATGTTAATATCGGCGTACCGACGTTCTACAATCTCGCATTCGTCTCGACCGATAATACCTCTGCAATGGACGCAGATTTTCTGATCTCGCTAAACCCGGATCACCACCCGACTGAAGGCTACATAAAAAAGATCCGGGCGGTACTGGCACAGGATTTTCCGGGATGCATATTCTATTTTCAATCGGCTGATATTGTAAGCCAGGTTTTGAATTTTGGATTGACTTCTCCTATTGACGTACAAATTCAAGGTCCGAACCTGGATACCGACTATAAGATTGCTCGACGACTGCGCGACAAAATGAAAACCATTCCCGGCGCAGCCGATGTCGTTATCAAGGAAGCCCTCGATTATCCTGCGATCAAACTCAATGTGGACCGAACACGCGCCGCGGAATTGGGACTTACCGAGCAAAACGTAACCAACAGCATGCTTATTTCTCTTTCGTCGAGTGCCCTGCTTGCCCCGTCATTCTTCCTCAATCCGAAAAACAACGTTAACTATAGCGTCGTCGTACAAACACCACTCGATAAAGTAAACAGTATCTCGGACTTGCTTTCGATGCCGGTGACTGGGATTAATCCCCTCCTTCCGAACCTGCAGCAAGTTTCGACTTCGACGCCGTTACAAAATGTACAGCTTCCCCCCACCACCCCGACCGATTTGCCACACACGCAAACAGAATCTCTGGGTAATCTTGTAACCGTTACAACCATGGCGGAGCCGAACGAAATCGACCATTACACTGTCCAACGCATCGTGGATATCACAGCCAACGTCGAGGACCGCCCGCTGGGATTTGTAGCATCCGATATTCAATCCAAAATTGCCTCGTTGGGGAAACTACCGGCCCAAATGAAAATCAATGTGCGCGGGCAAAATGAGGTGATGGACCAGTCTTTCAAAACATTTTCGCTTGGGATAATTCTGGCAATCGTGCTGGTGTACCTGCTCATGGTCTTGTGGTTCCAATCGTGGCTCGATCCATTTATCATCATGATAGCAGTTCCGGGAGCCTTAATTGGAATCCTGTGGATGCTTGCCATCACTGGCACGACAATCAACGTTGTTTCCCTCATGGGTTCCATAATGGCAATTGGCATTGCGGTCTCGAATTCTGTACTCCTTGTTAATTTTGCCAATGATATTCGCATCGAGGAGCACCGGGATGCATTCGATGCTGCGCTGGAAGCGGGTAAAACGCGGTTACGCCCTGTTCTCATGACGGCCCTCGCAATGATCATTGGAATGGTTCCAATGGCGTTAGGCCTTGGGGAAGGCGGAGAGCAAAATGCACCGCTCGGCAGAGCCGTGATCGGTGGGCTTATCTTCGCTACATTTGTAAGAT
>JAKAIL010000248.1:0-1455 GCA_021825235.1 Bacteroidota bacterium
CCCGGTCAGCGCACCATGCACTACCATAAATAAAGTATGCGGCTCCGGCATGAAGGCGGTTATGATGGCTGCGCAGAATGTCATGCTGGGCGATGCCAATGTGGTCGTGGCGGGCGGAATGGAATCGATGTCGAACGCGCCGTACCTGCTCTCGCGAGCCCGCTCAGGCTATAAGATGGGCAATGGCGAGCTTATTGACGAAATGATTAAGGATGGCCTCTGGGATGTCTATAACGATTTCCACATGGGCAACGCAGCGGAACTCTGCTCGGTAGAATGCAATATCCCTCGCGAAGCACAGGACGAATTTTCGATCCGAAGTTTTAAGCTTGCCAATGAGTCCATCGACAATGGTGCATTCAGATCGGAGATTGCACCGGTTACGGTAACGCGCGGGAAGGAAACTGTGGAAGTGAGCGAGGACGAGAACCCGCGCAAAGTGAAGTACGATAAAATTCCCACGCTCAAACCGGTATTCAAGAAAGATGGCACAGTGACGGCCGCGAACGCCAGTTCCATCAACGATGGGGGAGCGGCACTTGTCGTGGCTGGAGAGGAATTTGCGAAATCCAAAGGCTGGAAGCCGAGCGCCCGCATTCTGGCCTATTCTTCCTTCGCTCAGGAACCGGCCAAATTCACGACCGCTCCGGTTTATTCGATGCAATCGGTCCTGAAAAAAGCCAAGATGACGCTGGGCGATATTGACCTTTTCGAAGTCAACGAAGCCTTTGCCGTGGTCGCGCTGGCCGCGAAAAATACGCTCGGAATTCCGCTGGAGAAGCTAAATGTGCTGGGTGGGGCCGTTGCGCTGGGGCATCCTATCGGGGCAAGCGGCGCGCGCATTATTATCACGCTCCTCAACGCCCTGGAGCGCGCGAATAAGCGTATCGGGCTGGCCTCCATTTGCATTGGCGGCGGGGAAGCGACGAGCGTGATCGTCGAGCGGGTCTAAGCGTTGGATCTGCACCTAAAATGAATAGGTCACACTCAAGCTCGCTGTATTTTGAGTGGCTACATCAGATCCTGATCGATTAAACACCTCGGCAGTGGACTGATCCGAGCGCCATTCGCCACGAAGATGCAGATGTACCAAAGGTTCCCATTCGATGGTACCTGTTGTTTCCGCGAGTTTCTGGGCTAAACCAGTTCGGATCCCGTCTCGATCATCGAACGCTTCGAAACGCCAAGTGATAGCGATGGTTTTGGGCAGCCCATAGCGTGCATACAATGCTCCGCCCGACCAAGTCGCTGGGTTCAAAGCAGACAAATAAGCGATGCAGCACCAGCGATTATGAATGCAATGCCGAGGATGACCAGGAGCATATCGTACCAAGGGATTTTGCCGTCTTCACCGTGCCAAACGATTAGTCCGGTACCAAGCAGTTTGACGAAGGTTTCAACGTCCGTCTGCCAGGCCTTACAAGCAGTTTGCTGTGGAGTAACCTTTCCCCTTGT
>JAKAIL010000248.1:1465-5562 GCA_021825235.1 Bacteroidota bacterium
GCAGGTGCCCATTCCACCCGTTGCTACCTACGGCTGCCCAGAAATGTGTGGAGGAATCGGCCAAACTGAGAAACATATAAGCGAAATATAAGCGAAATATCCGCTCGTTGCACTCGAATCCCATCTGATGGCGTTGTACTGTGTGCGAAGGCTGGCGACGGTTTCTCTGGGAAAAAGCACCCCATGTTGAAAATAGAACGCTGAGATAGTTTGCAGGGTTAGTTTCCTTTAGTTGAACGAAATACAAACTCGCCATTCTCCATTTGCCACTCGAACAATTCCACTGCTTATAATGCTGGGTTGCTCGGTCCTTCTGTTCCCCACCATTTTCTGGCCGTTCGATTACGATCAGGGCACGTTCGCATACGGCGGGTGGGCCGTCCTGCACGGACTCAGGCCGTACATTGACTTTTGGGACATTAAGCCGCCCAATATTTTTTATACTTATGCTGCGGCATTTTCGGTATTCGGTAATAGCGTGCGGGCAATCCGCATTCTGGATTATTTGAATGCGCTGGTATGCATAGGGCTGCTCTATGAGCTTACCCTCCGATTGTGGCGGGAACCCTGGAGCAGAGTTGCCGCCATCTTTGCCGCGCTTGCGTTTATTGTCCAATATTACATCTTTGGCTCCTGGAATACCGCGCAGACGGAAACGTATAGCATTCCATTCCTCCTCGGCGCGATGCTGCTCATTGTTCCTCGCAATGAGAATTCACACGCAAGGGGAGTACTGCGCCCGCTCCTCGCGGGAATTTTTATTGGTATATCCTTCTACTTCAAGTTTCCGAATGTACTCTTCGGAATTTTGGTAGCCGCCGCAATTTGGTTTTACAATCGGGAAGAGCGGTGGAAATCCATTGGCTGGCTCGTGGCTGGTTGTGTTGCCGCAATTGGTATCGAATCGGCCTATCTCGCGCTCGCAGGAGAATTAGCGCCGCTTTGGAAGCTAACGACTTCCGAGACGGCGTCCTATGTTTCGAGCAATTACTCCGGATCGTTCACGATCTTACGGAATATCCGGACCAGCCTGGAAGCGATTGATTTATTATGGGTTCTTGCCGCGCTATTGGGATGGATACTCTGGTTCTTTCGAAAAAAGGAGAGCAATAGTTTTTCCTGGAAGGCGTTGGGTTTAAGCTTGCTCGGTTGTTTTCTTGCGCTTGTAATTGTTCAGGCCGAGAATAAAGGCTACACATACCACTATGGTATCCTTCTTCCGTGGGCGGATCTATTGATTGGTGTGGGCATCGCAAACCTTATTGTTTTCTTAGCCAGGCTGGACCGGCTGCCTGTTGCACCGCATGTTGCCGCATTCTCCATTTTTCTGATAGTGGGAAGCTTTCTATGGTCTTCCCGGACTCCTTTGGAAGGACGAATGAATGAGCTGATTCGAATTGCTAACGGCTCGGAACGACCGAATGGCTATGTCGCCGGCGATTCCATTGCAGACTATGTTTCCGCCCATACCGCGCCCAAGGACCGCATCTTTATCTTTGGATTCCAGCCTTACGTCTATTGGAAGACCGGTCGGCAACCGGCTTCGAAGTTTATCAATACGATTCATTTTAAGCCGGCTCATGTTCCTCCGGAAGAACGGGCGGAATTATTACACGATCTGATTGGTAACCCTCCCCAACTTTTTCTTGTTGAGACACAGGACCGGTATACGTCTCAGGGAAATACGGATGACGATAGCCGGACGACCATACGGCTTCGCTATCCTGAACTTGAACAGCTTCTCGACGACCAGTACACCCCGGCGGATACGATCCAGCAGACCATTATCTATCGAAAGCGCCATGGACTTACTCGATGAGTGTGATCTCAGTATTGTAATTCCTTGCTATAACGAGGCGAGCCGATTGCCGCGCACGCTGGCGCGTACGATCACGTACTTAGCGACGAAACCGGGCCGGCACGAAGTCATGGTTGTCAGCGATGGCAGTACGGATGGTACCATCGAGGAAGCAATCAAAGCGTTTCAGAATTTGCCGGACAATGTTCGTGGGAAATGGTTTGGGTATAAGCCGAATGAGGGCAAAGGGAAAGCGGTAAAAGTGGGAATGCGGCAGGCGATGGGGAATCGTATCCTTTTTATGGATGCCGATTATGCAGTACCACTGGAAGATTTGGCGCGAGCGGAAGCATTGCTCGATCAGGGATTCGATATTGCCATAGGATCGCGCGCTGCGAGCGATACAAGAATAGTGGAACATCAATCGTTCGTGCGGGAGCGTATCGCAAAAGCTTTTGGCTTTATCCAACGGAATTATCTCGGTCTGCGGCTTAAAGATACGCAGTGCGGCTTTAAGTTGTTCAATCGAGAATCGGGGCGGGCAATTTTCGAACACGTCAAATTGACGTCCGTTATTTTCGATGGCGAAATGCTGTGGCTTGCCAAACGAATGAATTATAAAGTGGCCGATTTTCCGGTCGAGTGGACGCACGACCCCGATTCTCGGATCACCTATAATTTTGTACGATCGCTCAAAGTGTTATGGGATATGCTTTCGATTCCGTTCCTCCACCTTGCGTCCGCAAAAGTGCGGGTGCGAACCGCGGAATCGATTCCTATCGAGACAACCTCACCAATCAAGTAAGTTAATTCTCCATGTCAATTAAAAATGTGACCGTCATTGGTGCCGGTACCATGGGCAATGGTATTGCGCACGTGTTTGCTCAAAGTGGCTATAGTGTAACGCTGGTCGATGTGGGCCGCGAGGCGCTCGACAAAGCGGTGACAACGATTACCGGTAATCTGGCCCGGCAAGTGAAGAAGGGAACGATTACCGAGGAAATTCAAACGGCAACGCTCGCGCGCATCAAAACCGAGACGCAATTGGCGGCTTCGGTTCGCAGTGCCGATTTCGTCATCGAAGCTGCAACGGAGCGCTTTGAGCTAAAAAAAGAGCTGTTCCAAACGTTGGATGCGAATGCTCCGGCTGGTGTCATTCTCGCCTCCAATACCAGTTCCATTTCGATAACCGAACTTGCTGCGACGACCAAGCGCGCCGCTCAGGTGATTGGAATGCACTTTTTCAATCCCGTTCCGATGATGAAGCTGGTCGAAATCGTCCGCGGACTGGTGACAACCGATGAAGTATTTGCGACCATCAAAGACCTGTCGGAGAAGCTCGGAAAGACACCAGTGGAAGTGAACGATTCGCCGGGGTTTGTCTCGAACCGCATTCTGATGCCGATGATTAACGAGGCGATTTACACGCTCTCGGAGGGCGTCGCAAAGGCAGAGGACATCGATACGGTGATGAAACTGGGCATGGCCCACCCGATGGGGCCTCTGCAATTGGCAGATTTTATTGGCCTCGATGTGTGCCTTGCCATTATGAATGTTCTTCACGAAGGTCTGGGAGATACCAAGTATCGCGCAGCGCCGTTGCTCAAGAAGATGGTAGCCGCCGGACGGCTGGGAAAGAAGAACGGCGAAGGGTTTTATAGGTACTGATTTTTGCATACTGAGAAGCGAACTATTCAGGGTAGTCGTGCCCTGAATAATTCGTATGCGAATTGGCATGGCGGCGCTTCTAATTCTCATTGGCTTTTCAGGGCTGGTCCGGGCTCAGGACGCGACCTTTCGAACAACCTACTCGGGAGCTTTTTTCGTAACGCCGATCAATACGAATGTTCAATTAGCTCCTCATCCGGACTTCGAACCGCTTGTGAGCGGCTCTATAGAATATGCGATTCCAAAGACGGACGCGCTTGGGTATGAACTAAGTGGCGGGTATTATCCATATTTGGATCGGTCCGAAATAACAGCGCAATTTGGTATCCGAAAGTTTTTCAAGCCGACTGACCCAGTCGGGGCCTATTGGGAAATGCTGATGATGGGCGGCGTTTCACAAATAGCGAATTCCCAGGAACAGCCGGATCCCTTATGGGGAATTGGCTTGCGATTGGGAAGTGTGCGGACTACCCGCTTTGGTGACCTTGCATTTGAATATGGCGGGGGTCCAACTATTATACAAATGCGTGGCCAAACCCAAGTACGCGCCGAATTCTATTTTGGAATAGGTCTATTACTTGGGAAGGAAATTTGGATCGACCATTAGACGCTGCCTGACCTGATTCATCGC
>JAKAIL010000022.1 GCA_021825235.1 Bacteroidota bacterium
GAGTCTCAAAGAGTTCCTAAATCGGATGATGCCGGTAAACCATGAGGACAGTTCTAAGATGGCGGACGCGGACTGGTGGATCAAATTCAACCTGGGCTGTATTGTCGAAGCGGCAAAGCCGGAGAACACAGAAAAGCCGGTCCTGCTGACAGAAATTAACAGTGGCAAATATGACGATTTCGCTCCCACCGAGACCGCGGATGGCAGTATACTCTATTTCACGAGCGCTCGACCGGGAACGAACAAAAAGGAGGTCATTGAAACCGGCGGATATGGAGAGGATATTTTTGTAACGCATCGCGATTCGCTGGGCCATTTTTCGACCCCGGTGCCGCTACCCCCGCCGATAAATTCAATTGATGACGAAGGTGCTTCGTTTGTAACGGCCGATGGTCAAACGATGTTCATGAGCCTGTGCCGTCGTCCTGATGGCGTTGGCGATTGCGATATTTATCAATCGCAACTCGTCGGGAATGTTTGGACACGACCGCAGGATCTTGGACGGCCTATCAACTCTCCGGCCTGGGACGCCGAACCCAGCGTTACTGCAGACGGCACGACGATGTATTTTTCGAGCACCCGCCCCGGTTCCATCGATGGATCGGAAGATATCTATGTCGCATACAAAAATACGGACGGAACCTGGACTCCTCCCGAGAATCTCGGTAAGCCCATCAATACTCGTTTTAACGATCGCTCACCGTTCATCTCCGCCGATGGCAAAACGCTCTATTTTTCTTCGAACGGCCACCCCGGGTTTGGGAACCATGACCAGTTCATGTCCCGCAAGCTTTCCGATGGTACCTGGAGCGAACCCATCAATTTGGGTCGCCCAATCAACTCCTACGGCGATGACGTCTTCCTGACCATTCCCGCCAGTGGCGACAAAATTATCTATGCCAGCCAGCGGGATAATGCCCGAGGTCCGCTTCAACTCTATGAAGCGAAGCTGCCTTTGCAATTCCGGCCCGGTCCGGTAATGCTCATTGCGGGAACCGTGTTCGATCGCGATACACACGAACCGGTAGGCGGCGAAGTGGACGTTAACGATCTCAAGACTGACCGCCTCGTGGCCGTTTATCATGCGAACCGCGTAACCGGAAAATTTTACATCACGCTCGGCACCGGCAAAATGTACGGCATCACGGCGACGGCCCCAGGCTATGCACCGTACTCCGACCATTATACGGTTCCTGATACGATTCCGTACCGGGAAATCAGGCATGATCTGCCACTAACACGCCTGCCAAATTATGCAACGCTGCACGCTCAGGATAGTGCAAAGCATTACATCGATAGCCTGAACGCCGCTAACATGTATGCTAACGCCAATAAAGGCGAAGGCAAGAATGGAGGCAACGGAGGCCAAAGCAACGGCAACCTCGGTGGCAACAACGGAGGCCGAAACAACGGCAATCTTGGTGGCAACAACGGGGGCCGAAATAAGGGCAATCTTGGTGGCAACAACGAGGGCGGAAATAAAGGCAATCTTGGCAGCAACAACGGGGGCCGAAATAAGGGCAATCTTGGTGGCAACAACGAGGGCGGAAATAAAGGCAATCTTGGCAGCAACAACGGGGGCCGAAATAAGGGCAATCTTGGTGGCAATAACGGTGGAAATAACCGAGGCAATACCGGCGGCACAAATAACGGTAACCTTGCTGGAGGCAATGGACAAAATAAAGGTGGCAATGGCAATGCAAAGGGCACTGGCAATAATGGGAACTCCCAGTCTATCGATACCAGTGGAATCGAATTGCACAACGTCTTCTTCGATTTCGACAAAGCGACGCTTCGCCCCGAATCGCACAACGAGCTGGACTATTGGATCCATCTCCTGAAGAAGTATCCTTCCATCAAAATTGAAATTGATGGGCACACGGATTCCGTGGGTACCGCTGCCTATAATATGCGCCTTTCGGAAGCACGAGCTATGTCCGTCAAGGAATATTTAGTTCAACATGGCATTTCATCGAAGCGCCTCAAAACTAAAGGCTTTGGAGCAACCGAGCCGCGTGCTTCGAATGCGACCGCCGAAGGTCGTCAGCGGAACCGGCGGACGGAATTCCGATTTATCCGCTCCAGCTAATGCCCTGAACAATATTACAACTGTCGTCTCGCCTTAATATTCTTATCGATAATGCCGATAAGAATAATTACGAACGCGATTAATCGAATGAGGAACAGCAGCGCCGGCGATTCCGAAGCTTCATTCGTCAATCCATAGATAAGCTGCTGAACGGCGAGGGTCGCGAATGCGATTCCGAATAGGAAGAACAGCCGGTCATGACTTTCGCGCCAGAAGCGAAAGAAAAACAAGGACCCGATGGCATAGCCCATCGTAATAATTCCGATCGTTAATGCAAGATTACTCATGGCGTGGTTCATCCCAAATAAATCCGTAAAGTAACAGACAGAGTCCAATGATAGCCGGAATGCTACGAACGGTAGATAGATCAACTTCTGGCAAAAAAGTTAAATCGATCACCAACAAAATGTTGTTGAGCGACAGGAATGAAAAACAGAGGCCGCTCCATAGCAGCATCCTGACACGCGATGCGGCATAGCCTCTGAGCAGGAGCACCGCGCAACTAATGCTGGTTAACGCGCATAAAATATAGACGATATTTGCCACCATATTCGCCCTCTCCAATTATTCTTTCTTTTTTCCTATAATGAAGGCATCGGCGAATGTTTGGACCGACGCAATGGGATTGGAAAAAATCTCATTAATTATCGAAACTCGCCGTTCGCGATATAATCGTACCAGTTCCCCAATTCTTCGGCTTTCCTTCGATGCCAGCGAATAATGCCACGGTTCCGGCACATGACGGTTGACAAGACCTTTATTCGCAAATGTTTCGAGCCGCGAACTGATGGACTCCACCGACGAATACAGCGCCTTCGCCATTTCTGCGCTCGTTTCGGCGTGCGGAGCAATCTCGAACAACCGAAGGAGTATCTCCAATTGTTCGATCGAGTTTACATATTCACGTAGAAACTGGCGAATATCTTCTGGCACCCCGTCGGCTGGCATAAAGTCGAGCTTAATTTGCAATTATCAGGCCAGCACTTTTTCAGACCTGATACGATGCGAACTATCTTCATCCGAGGCCTCTTTGCATTCACATGGTGATTTCAGAAAAGAATCTCGAATGCGATTAGGAATCTTCGGCGGCACGTTCGATCCACCCCACATCGCCCATTTAATTGCCGGCGAGCGCTGTGTGGAAACCTACGCGCTGGACCAACTACTTTTCGTTCCCGCGCATATTCCTCCTCACAAACAAGGACACGCGCTCACTTCCGCAGAACATCGACTGGCAATGCTACAGTTAGCCATCCAAAATAATGAGCGTTTCGCAGCTTCCGATCTCGAACTTCGACGTCCGCCACCATCCTATATGATCGATACGCTTCGGGAGCTGAAGCAGAGCAATCCCGCCGACGAGCTTTATTTGTTTATTGGCTTCGACCAGCTCGAAATCTTCACTTCCTGGCGCAAATACGAAGCATTAATGGAAGAGGCGAACGTGATCGCCATTGCTCGCCCACCATTCGATAGGAAACCAATTCCGAAGGAACTGCAAGAGAAAGTACAATTTTGCCATATCCCCTTGTTAGAGATTTCTTCAACGGACATACGGAAACGAGTTCGAAATGGAAAGTCCATTCGCTATCTCGTCCCCGATAGAGTAGGATTGTATATTGAAGAACAGGGATTGTATCGTTAGACTTACGGAATGATCACCACGTTTCGAGGGAAATCCAGTATCCTTGCGCACATCGTTCTCATCGTGGGATCGATTGCGATGTTCTTCCCGCTCGTCTGGATGTTACTGCTTTCTATCCAATCCAATCCGCCCGGCGATGCGACCTTAGGTGAACTGCTGCATGGCGTTTTTACACCTTCAAATTACACGGATGCCCTTCAATCGGACCAATTTGGAATCTATTTTGTAAATTCTGTGGTGGTTGCCACTATTGTTGCAGTTGGCAGCGCCATTTTTTCGACAACTGTGGCATACGCGTTCGCGCGAAGGGAATTCCGGGGAAAGGGATTGCTTTTTGGCACGGTCCTCGGCGTCCTGATGGTACCGCCTCATGTGGTTATGATCCCGCTTTACCGGGAGATCGTTGATTTCGGCTGGATTAATACCTATCTCGCGCTCACGCTTCCGTTTATCGTCACGCCCTTTGGAATTTTCCTCATGCGGCAATATATCCAGGGTTTGCCTCGGGAACTGGAGGAAGCTGCAACCATCGACGGCGCAAAGACAATGGGAATTCTGCGGCAAATCATTTTCCCGCTCTCGATTCCCATGCTGGTCGTGCTCTTTATCTACCAATTCCTTACCACATTGAACACTTTTCTCTTCCCATTCCTGTTCGTTAACAAGGCTTCCATGCGGACTCTACCGGTTGGTCTCGCATTTTATCTCGGCAAGCAATCGGTTGATTGGGGACACCTCATGGCCGGCGCTGGCATGAGCGCAATTCCCGTCCTTGTGCTTTTCGCGATCTTTCAGCGAAAGATTATTGCGGGGTTTACAGCCGGGGCGCTGAAGGGATAGCCCATTCTAATGTGCGGTGTGGTTCCGGAAGTATACTCCCGGAACCACACCGTTCACTTTAGAAACCGTCCAAATTTACGGGGCTATCTTAACCAGCTTCCCGGTCCGGTTCCATTCTGCGCCGCGGAGGACATAGTAGTAGCTGCCGGGCGGAAGGCTGCGAGTGTCGAATTTGATTTCCTGTGTCCCCTGCGAAAATAGCTGCTCCTCGCTTCGGAGTTCACGTCCGGTTACATCGAAAAGAGTGGCTCGAATGGTCTCGGCTGAAGAAAGTGAGAAGCCTACTGCAATCTCATTGGAGAAGGGATTTGGAAGCGCATAGCTTACCATTGGAACTTTGTTTTGGGAAACCGCAAGCGGCGACTCCCACGTCACGGGCAACGCATAACGGATGATGGAGTCAACACCAGAATGCCTCATCCGAACCGAGAAGATTACTGTATCGAAACTGAGATAATTGGGCGAAGATATAATGAGCGATAAGGTATGCTTCCGCACAAACGGCAATGCAACGTATTCATTGATTGGGTTAACGCTATCGTACGTTTGAAACGCGCATGACGCACCATTGGCAGGCACCATCGAGAAATTAGAGAAAGTGGTAGTATCCGAAATTGGATTATCAAACGTGGGAATAGATCGGGACGAAAAGTTCTTGTTTGTAGAATCCGGCCGCATTAGAATTGACCAGCCTTGAGGGCGAATTTTTGGGAAGGAATCAGACAAGGCATAGCCGTATACTGAATCATAATAAAAGGGCGAAATACAGTAACTACCAGGGCTGCATTCAACATTTTGGACAGCGATGCCACCAGCAATTCCCACATGAGTTGGAGCAAAGAGAACACGGAGTAGTCCGTAGTCTTGGAGATCAATCAGGCTATAATACAGGCCTGTATCCTTGGTGATCACACCGCCGTTCAAGTGAACAAAGGTACATGTGACAGCTCCATTGGTACATCCGCGAGAAAATGATTTAATCATCGTCGTGTCGCCGATGACTGCAGAACCGGAATAAACCCCTTCTATATGCACTTGTGCTCGGATGCTTCCAATGATAGAAGCTACTGAAAAAAAGAGGATGAAGAGTACCTTTTTCACTCCACAAAAATACTATATTCTAACTCCTAATACAAGGTCAAAAATCCATCCCCAAACCAAAAGCGGCGGCACCCTTCCGGTTACCGCCGCTTTCAAAGATTTCAGCCTTCTCATCCCTTAGGCTTCTTCAGCAGGCTCGTCTGGGATTTCCCCCGGCGCGGGTGGCGCGGGTTCCAGCATTTCCTCCGGGAGATCGAAGTGGCCTAATTCCTTGGCGCTCGGGGCTTGCTGAGCAAGCGCGGCGAGATCGATACCATTCTCACCTGCTTCGCCGTTAGCACCGGGAGCTTTCTTGCGTCCGCGGCCACCCCGTTGTCCGCGACGTTCCCCGGATTCACCCTCATGACGCCCTTTGGCCATCTCTTCGAGCGTCTCCTTCGGAATCGGGTGCTTCGCGTTGAACTCTTCGAGTGCCGTGCGGTCCTGCGATTTCAGCCACTCCGTCGCGGAAAGCACGACCTTCTTGTTCTCGGAATCGAACTCGATTACCCGTAAGCTCAATGTATCGTCAATATGGAACGAATCACGGATATTCTTGATCGGGAAGAAGGCCAGCTGCGAGATCGGAACGAAACCATCGACGCCCATTGGCAGCTCGACGATCACGCCCTTATCGATTATCCGCACAATCTTGCCTTCAGTGTCCATACCCTCCCCATAAATCTGTTCGAGGTTATCCCACGGATTATCGAGCACCTGCTTATGGCCCAGCGAAATGCGGCGATTTTCGAGATCGATGCCCAAAATCATGACGTCAATTTCTTCGCCTTTCTTCAGCACTTCGCCCGGATGCTGCACTTTCTTCGTCCAGGAGAGATCACTGATGTGGACCAGACCGTCCACGCCAGGCTCCAGCTCGACGAACGCGCCGAACGTCGTAAGATTGCGAACGACCCCACGGTGCTTGGAGCCCATCGGATATTTCTCGAGAAATAGCGTCCAGGGATCCGGCTCCAGTTGCTTGAGGCCGAGCGAAATCTTCTTCTGGTCCTGATCGATATTGAGAATAACGGACTCGATTTCCTGCCCCAATTGCATGATCTGCGAGGGGTGCTTGATATGCTGCGTCCAGGACATTTCGCTGACGTGGATGAGGCCCTCGATTCCCTTTTCGAGTTCGATAAAGGAACCGTAATCGGTCATCGAGACGACTTTGCCCTTTACGCGCTGTCCAACCTGATACCGCTGCTCGATGTCCGTCCACGGATGCGGCGTGAGCTGCTTCATGCCAAGCGAGATACGCTTCTTGTTCTCGTCGTAATCGAGCACGACAACGGTCACGACCTGATCGAGCTTGATCACTTCGCTCGGATGCGTAATGCGGCCCCACGATAGATCCGTGATATGGACCAAGCCATCGACACCGCCCAGATCGACGAACGCGCCGAAATCGGCGATCGCTTTGACCGTGCCTTCGAGCACCTGTCCGCGCTCCAACTTTTCGACAATCTCTTTGCGCTGATCGGAAAGGTGCTCTTCGAGCAGGACTTTGTGGCTCACGACCACATTTTCGTTCGGGTAATTGATCTTTACCACGCGCACATCGAGCGTCCGGCCAAGGAAAGCATCGAAATCGCGGACGGGCTTTACGTCAATCTGGCTGCCGGGAAGGAATGCTTCCACGCCGAGGACATCGACCACCATTCCACCTTTAATGCGGCGCAAGCATTTGGCGGCGAGCACTTCACCGGATTTCTGCGCCTCGACAATGCGCTGCCAGGTACGCGTAAACTCTGCGCGTTTGCGGCTCAACACTAAGCGGCCTTCCCTGTCTTCGATGGTTTCGAGATAGACCTCGATCTCATCCCCCACCTTTACATCCGGCGTCAGTGCAAATTCGCTTTTGGGAATGACACCTTCGGACTTGAAGCCAATATCGACCGTTACTTCACCATCGGTCAGGTTGACAACGCGGCCCTTGACGATTTCCCCATCCGTGATGGTAGAAAGCGATGTTCCATACAATTTTTCCAGCTCGGAACGTTCTTCGTTCGTATATCCACCGCCAAGCTTGGTGTGCGGCTCGATAATCGTAAAATTGGACCGCTTGGATGGCTTTGAGCGCGCGTGGCCATTACGCCGCTCTTTGATTTCCACGGCACCCGTCGCCGGGATGGGGTTCGCATTGGCATCGGTAATATGCGAGGGCCGCGCGCCTTCGGTCGTCCCATCGGGAACCGCCGGCTGACCGACGGAGGAATTGTGAATCGTAAGCTGGGCTTCGCGGGTGGCGGGCTCCGGATGTGTTACTTCGAGGGTGGCACTGGCAGTGCCGCTTGCGGTGTCCGCCACCGCGGGCGATAATGGATTGGTAGTGGTTTCAGTCATGTAAACAGTCTCTTTTGCGGGCCGGTAGTTTGTTAAAATTGCAGCTCCTCCTGCCGCCCTTCGAGCACGATTCGCCAATTAAATAAGAATCCCTTTATCAAATGGCCCACGGCGCATTCTTCAGGGGAGCGCGTGAACGAAAAGAGGGCTAAAGAAGTGCCTCATCCTGCCCTTTTATTATAGGCTTAAATGTTCCACGCTGGCCCACATCTTGACGCATTCCTTACACTGAATAGCTTCGGAGACAATTATGGGCATCCAATGACCGAAGATTCACAAGCAGCGCAGCAAGGTAAGCAGGCAGTAAGTCATTGAATTACAAAGAACTTAGAGGCAAGGCGTAAGACTTCACATGAATCGGCTTTACAGGAAAATAGCTTCGCTTCTTCCCACTTTTGCATTGCTTGCGGCATTTCCCGCAGCAAGCCAAGCTCAATATTTCATTTCCGAGCATTTAAGCACGAAGGTCTTCGAATCGGGCAGGCACGATTCCGTCGTGCTGCTTTCCGCTACCCCGTTCGACGTTCCGCGAATTAACGATACCATGCCACTTATCTACCACGAACCCATGCCGGATTCCATTATGCCTCGCAGCGCCGTCGTCATTGGAACCATACGCGTGCAGGAGGAACTCGCGGAGGATGTGGTACCAAAAATCGAGCAATATGCACGAAAGCTCGGTGCCGATTGGCTTGTTTCGTTCCAGGAACCACGGCCAACGATTCTGAAGGATGGATGGAAAGTGTATCGCTCTCGCGCACTCTTGCTGCGGGTCCTGGATGACCAATTCATCAACGAGAACCACATCACCTACACCTACGACGAGCAATCGAACCTTGGCAACTACGCCGCCATTACCCACTGGTACGACCAATACGGCCTGCACTATGGCTCGGACATGCAGCAACCGCCGCTGCCACCACCGACGGAGATGGACCAACTCAATCCCGAAAAAAATGCCGACCATTGAGGAACCGGGAAAGTTTGAACGTAAAACAAAAAATGCCGGACCGATCGTCCGGCATTTTCTCATGTAAGTACGTTTCTAATCCTGAAAATCCGCATCATCCGCGTACTCCAGGTTCTATTATTGTCGGGGCGAGAGGATTTGAACCTCCGACCCCCTGGTCCCGAACCAGGTGCTCTACCAGGCTGAGCCACGCCCCGATCTTTTCCTGCTACGTTATCAGTGCCGAATTTGGTTCAGCCTGATTACGAGCGGCGTATAACTATAGCGGTGTTGGGTTAGTTCGAATTTGTCCGGACCGTGAACCGGATTTTCAACTGGCGCTGTTAGCCTTTATTCATCGGATATGTCAGAATCGGAATATTACGCCTTTTTAGAGTCTCGCGGAGCCACCTTCTACCCGGTTCCAGAAAATGAGCTGATCGATTACATACAACGCCTGCAAGGGATGGAAACGCTTCACGCCGTTCCCCACGAGCAACTGGAATGGCTTGTTCGTGCCTCGAAGCTTTTTTCGTTGGACGTTGGTTCCGAACGCCTTCGCCCTGGCGATCCAACGGACGATATGTGGCTGATTCTGGAAGGCGAGATCCAGGTTTACCTCTATCAGAACGGGCAAAAGAAGGTGCAGGCGTCATCCGGGCCTGGGGTTCCGGGCGGATACTTGCCATTTTCCCGCATGAAAGTATCGCCAATCTATGCTGAAGTGATTTCGCCACTCAAGGCGCTTGCGTTGCACAAATCTCGATTTCACGAACTCGTCGGAAAAAATTATGAACTGACCGAGGCCATTGTGCATTCCATGACGGACCGCGTCCGCCATTTTAGTGCCCTGCACTTTCAGAACGAGAAGCTCATGTCCCTCGGCAAACTTTCAGCGGGGATTGCACACGAGCTGAATAATCCGGCGGCAGCGATTGTTCGGAGCGCGGAGGACCTGAAGGCCACCGTTGGATCGCTCCCTCAGGGTCTCACGACTGCTGCCTCTCTTTCCCTTTCCACATCCGAACTACGTGCGCTCAAGGCGGTTCTGACCCAGCCAAAGGTTCCTTCGGCGCGAATACCATTGCTCGAACGCAAACGGCGGGAAGAAGAGATTACCGATTGGCTGGACGATAAGAACCTTCCATCGGATGCTGCGGAAACCTTCCTTGCATTCGGATTCACCACCAGGGATTTGGATTCCTTCAAAACTATCGTTACCGAACAATCCTTCCCTGCCTTCCTGGAGTGGCTGTCCAGGAGCCTTCGCGCTGAACGGTCCGTAGAGGAGATTGGCACCGCGGCTCGGAGGATTTCTGAACTCGTCCAATCGGTAAAAAGCTATACGCGCATGGACCAGGTGCAAGATATGCAGGAACTGTGCATCAACGATGGCATCCGCAATACCATCACTATGCTCCAGCACAAAATGCGAAAAAACAGCGTATCCCTCCACGAAGAACTGGCGGCCGGGTTACCTCTGATCGTAGGGTTTCCGGGGGAACTTAATCAAGTGTGGACGAACATCATTGACAATGCATTAGACGCGATGAAGGAAGGCGGGGAATTGGCTGTTAGTACGTTTTCGGATGCGGAACGCGTCATCTTTCGCGTCGTGGATTCCGGTCTCGGCATTGCTCCGGAAAATCTCGAACGAATTTTCGATCCCTTCTTTACTACGAAGGACGTCGGGGAAGGCACCGGCGTTGGTCTCGATGTCGTGCAAAAAGTTGTGACGCTTCATAAAGGGAAAATCGAGGTAACTTCCAAACCCGGCCGGACGGAATTTCACGTTGCCTTTCCTCGCGAACGCTTCAATGCCGGCTGGAAGCTTAAACGCGATCCTTACTTGCTCGAAACCTGCTGCCCCGGCATTTTTGCTGCTGGAGATGTACGTTCCGGTGCAATGAACCGCGTGGCGAGTGCCGTCGGCGAAGGGGCCATGGCCGTGAGTTTCGTTCACCAATATTTAGCTGAAGTGTGAGCGAAGAACTGGTCCTGATAGCACGCGTTCGCAAAGCGCATGGCCTGAAAGGCGAAGTGGAGATCGAACCGTTCGTCTGGGACGAAACGCGCTTCGAAAAGCTCCGCCGTATATATGTAAGAGCCCGCGATGGAAGCATTTCCGAACAGACTGTCCAAGCCGTTCATTATGTACACAAAGGCATTCGCCTAACTCTTAAAGACTTCCCGGATCGTACCGCCGCCGAAAGATTGCGCGGCGCGGAAATTCTCATTCCTGTAAGCGAACGCCCCAAACTGCCGGAAGGGCGGGCCTACTATGACGAGGTCATTGGATTGAACGTCGTGGACGATGAAACGGGAGAGGTGCTCGGGCGAGTGAGAAATATCCTCGATTTGCCCGCGAGCGATGTTTATGTTCTCGACCTCAACGGCAAAGAGCATTTACTCACAAACGCCGGGGAAGAAATTCGTTCGCTCGACCTCAAAAAAAAGGAGCTTCGCGTGAAGCTCCTTGAGCCGTATTCGGCTTCGGAATAAACGCGGTTACACTGCATTAGCCGCGCTGCCATTGGTAGAAGCGCCGTTCGTGGATGACTCCGTGAGGGAGTTACGTTTCCGGTTCCCGCGAATGCCGGCCATAATTCCGATTGGAACAATTACGCAATAGCCAAGGAGCAAAATAATTGGGCTAATGGTAATGGCCATCGTGCTCATGACCGGACTGAAATACATAAGAAGATATCCCAAAACGATTACGGCAATCCCAATAAAAATGATGCGCATATTCTTTTGATCGAACGGCATCTGAAAAGGGCGAACAGGGATATTTTCCTTCGCCTTGGCACGGGAAGGCGTGCGCCGCGTCGGGGTTTGACGGGAAGTGCTTTGGCGCACCGATGTGGAGCGTACCGGGCGGGCAGGGGTTGCGGTTGTTTTAGCCATGAAAATCTAAACGTCTTAAGTCCTCCGCTAACTTTGCCAGAACGGCTCTCGTTCCAGTAATTAAGCAGCGTTGAGTGCCCCGGCTTCCAGGTGCATAACCCGATCTGCCTGACGGGCAAGGTCGAGATTGTGAGTCGCAATTAAGAATGTTTGGTTATGCTTGCGCGATAGGTCGTACATAATCTGAAAAAGTATGTCACTGTTGCGCGTATCGAGATTTCCGGTGGGTTCATCAGCCAGAATCACGGCTGGCTTCATTAGGAAGGCGCGCGCAACGGCAACCCGCTGGGCCTCGCCACCGGAAAGCATCGAGGGCCGGTGTTCCAGGCGCTCCGAAAGTCGAACATCCGCCAGCAATTCTTCCGCACGCGGGCGGACTTCCTCGAAGGACTTCCCGGCAATCATTCCTGGCATAGCCACATTTTCGAGCGCCGTGAACTCGGGCAGAAGATGGTGAAACTGGAAAATGAATCCAATGCGATGATTCCGAAACGCACTCAATTCCTTGTCCGGTAACTGAGCCACATTTTTACCTTCAATGAGTACCTCGCCCGTCGTAGGCCGGTCCAGCGTGCCGAGCAAATGGAGCAGCGTGCTTTTCCCGGAACCGGAGGGTCCGATCAAGGTAACCAACTCACCTTCGGCAAGCTCGAACGAAAGATCGCGAAACACTTCGACATCCACGCGACCCCGGACGGCAAAGCGTTTTGTCAGCGTTCGTGCTTCTAAAATTGAATTCGGCATAAAAAGTAGTTCCAAGTGACGAGAATTACACCCCGGTGTTTCGCTCTCTCCTGAGTGTTGAAGTCTTAAGAAACGAAATCCTGTCCGGGCAGTTCACTGGTACCTGCCTCCATCGTGGAATTTTGTCCCCATGCGAGGGCCTGTTCTTCTTCAGGAATGCGGACAACGAAAAGCAACAGGGCATTTAAGAGTGTAAAAAAGGCGCACGTAAAATACAATCCGAACATAAGCGGCACCGAAAAAAGCTCCATTGCAACAGCAATATAAATTGGATGCCTGAGGAATCGAAATGGACCATTGGTGAGAAGCCGCTCGTTGGGCACGGCAACGATGCGAGTCGTCCACCGCTCCCCCATCGTTCTACGCGACCAGAGCCGGAGTGTTTGCGCGAGGAGCAATAGAGCAACCGAGAACGCCCAAAAGCTTGCTACGGGTGCTCGCCGCAATGTAAATTCGAGTACCAGTGAGAAGAAGAATGCCGTGTGCATAACAACAATGGCACGGTAATGCCGGGATCCAAATTCCTTTCCACCGTTGGCAAGGAGTTGGAGGAAATTTCGATTGGCCGATCGAAGTTCCAATAATCGCTCCACAATCAAAAATAGCAGAACCAGCACAAAGCAAAACACGCGTACACTTACCATTGCAGTAACACTAATTCAGAACTAAACCCCGGCCCCAGTGCTGCAGCAAGCCCGTAGGAACCCATTTCTCCCCGAGTTTCGCAAAGCACCCGCTCCATGATAAAGAAGACGGTTGCACTCGACATATTACCATGTGAGCGAAGAATATCGAACGATGGCTGTAGCTCTCCATTCGCAAGGTGTAGTGCTTCGGCATACGCTTCCATTACTTTTGCTCCACCGGGATGGGCAATGTAATGCTTGATATCGGGAATCGTGAGTGTATGGGTTCCGAGAATCTCCTCAATATTTTCGCGAACCAGTGAGGTAACGATTGAAGGAATATCTCGCGAAAGTACAATCTGGAAACCTTCACTTGAAATGCGCCAGCCCATTACGTCCAACGTATTCGAATACGTTGTGGATAGCGTTCCCACAATGGAAGGATGCGCAAGGCCGTTACGGGGTCGTGGAACTTCATCCCCCGCCACGAGGCAGGCGGCCGCACCATCCGCAAAAAGTGCTGCTGCGATAATATTGCTTTTCGATCGATCATGGAGCTGAAAAGCCAGGCTGCATAGTTCGGTGCTTACCACCAATGCCCGATGGGTTGGGAATGCCCGAACGTATTCGCTAGCCCGCGCAATCCCACCCACGCCGGCGGCACAACCGAGTCCCCAAATCGGAATGCGCTTGATATGGGAATTGAAATGAATCCGATTGAAGAGCCGCGCATCGATGGATGGCGTAGATAGCCCGGTTGTGGAAACGAAGAAAATGGCATCGAACTCATCTGTGCCGATTCCACCACTTGCTGCCAACTTGGTAACCACTTCCTCGGCCAATGCAAGCGAAACTTCAATATACCGATCATTTGCTTCCGTAAAGGAATGGGGCTGGAAGAACCATTCGATCTCCGTGGCAAAATGCCGCTCATCGATCAAAGCATTATCGAAGACCGGAAGCAAATGCCCAATATCGCCTCCAAATAATTCGGAAGCGAAACGCTTTGCGTCCCGTTGTCTCAAAAGGTTTGGCGGCGTGGCGGTTGTAATTCCTGCGATATATGGCATGGTCCTGTCTATAGACACTGAAAGCAATCCAGATTCATTCCAATCGTCGCGATATCGGAGAATTTCACGCCGAGAGAGTCGGCGCTTCCTGCACACCGGCAAGCGACCGAATTTTCCTCCACGCCGTTTTCGCTTCCGGAATGCGAAAGAGTGTATAGCCTCCCATGGTCAGGGCCGCCATAATAAGTCCGGCAACGATGAGCCGAACGATAGCGGGCATGGAAGGAGCGAGCAACTGTACGCCATAATAGGTTAAGATGGTACTCGTAAGCACAACCCCTAAAATAGCGAGCGTTCGCCCGAACTGGAAGCTTTGTCCGATCCAGCGTGCCGCAACGATACCCTCCAACACAATGGCTGCCATGTTCGAAGCTTGTGTACCGATGATTGCACCCAAACCACCGTACGATTGAATGAGAAAATAATTTGCGACAAGGTTCACGATTCCCCACCCGAGCCGGTTCATAAACACAAATCGCTCCTTGCCAATAACTACGAGCGAAGTAACGTGCATTCCCCCGCCAAAGGCAATAACAGTAATGGCCTGAAGAATAAGCGTGGCAAGCAACATCGGTGCGGCATCTTCGAATTTTGCACCAAAAAATACCGAGAGCACGAGCGGGGTGAATACGATCATAAAAATAAAGGCGGGGGCTGTGCTAATCGTCTGATACCCGGCAACATCCTTCCGGGCTTTTATGAGACGGGTATAGTGAACTTTAGGCTTCTTGTTACTGCGGACTTTGCCCTCAGTCTCTTCCTCCGAAGCCAGTTCGTCGACATGGGCGAATTCGCTGAAAACACTCACCAGCATCCCACCGAGGCCGAAGAGCACGACGTACTCCGTCATAAGCCCGATGCGAGCCGCTGCTTCATACAAGCCAATGTCTCGCGCATTCTCGCCCAGCAGTGCGCGCATCATCAGGACATCTGGCTGCCGGCCAAGGACCGTGCTCAGCACATCGGAACCCCAGGTCGTTATGCCATAGAGCATAAACGGCATAAGCAAAAAAATGCGGACCTGACTGGGTTTACGAATGAAGCGATATAGTCTTCGGCGGAAATTCGCAAATTCCATTCGAAGCCCCGCGCTGGATTCTTGTTCGACATGACGATAGACCCAATGGAGAAGCAACGCTGCGTTCAATACTGCGGCAAAGGCATGAAGTGCAACGGCGCCATCTATCGAAAGCTTTCCAGTAATTAGGAGAACAAATCCCACCGCAAGCAGTGAAAATCGAGCAATCAGACTTGCAAAAAACACCCACTTTGTTTGGAGCATCCCAATCAGCGTGGAGGTGGAAAATGCAACTACCGCTTGGGAAAAAAGAAAAATTGCGAAATAAGGCCACCATTGCCAAATGCCTTCCAGGGAATGTGCAAGACCTGGAATGTAATCTGGAAGAATTGCCAGCATAACGATGAGCAATGCCCCCAGGACCAGGTTCACGAATAACCGAAAGGCAAGTAGCTCGATAAGGAACGGGCGGACTCCTTCTATCTTTGCATCGCCATAGGACCGCTCTCCCCGAAGGATACGAGGCAGATAGCGGAGCAGAACGCCATCGACGGCGAAGGCGCCGATGATCGCAAGGAGGCCACTGATCGAAAGATATACCGCATAATTCCCTCCTATCTCCGGTCCCAACGACCGTAGGACGAGGATGGCATAGAGATTCATGCCGCCATATTCGGCGAGCTTATAGAGATGATTCCACGCGAACCCACGGGTGATACGCTGTGCGGTCATTTACTCCGATCGCTTCCTTTCCGAACGCAAACGAGCATTCTCATACAAAAAGGAGATGGCTTCGAATGCATCGTTTGCAAAACGACGCCAGCTAAAATACTCGGCTCGTTCCCGAGCACGACCGAGGAGTTCTGAGCGAGCCGGGCTCCTGAGGGTCAGTGCCTGCTTAATCACACTCGTTAATCCCTTCACATCGTTTTCGGGAAAAATAAATCCTGCGTTGCGGACTACCTCCGGAATAGCTCCGGAGAAAGATCCTATTACGATCTTCCCGGCAGCCATCGCCTCAACGAGCACACGCCCAAATTGCTCCGCCCACATACCTTGGCGCCGGCTTGGAAGCACCAGAATATCCAATGCGCGCATATAATCTGCAACCTCCCCGGGAGCGACAGAAGGCACATGCCGAACGATCGAACCAATCCCACGTTTTTGTGCAAGCTCGAGGAGCGATTGTTCCGCTTCGCCGCTGCCGACTAATAATAGTTTTATTCGCTTGAAAGCTTGTTCAGAGTTGAGGCAAGCCAGGGCTTCGATAAGGAGATCTACACCTTTCATCTCGAGGAGTCGGCCAATATAGCCGATAACGGCATCCTCCGGCTCGATGCCAAATCTGCGGCGAATTTCTAAAGAACGATCTTGTTCCCCTGTCCGGAATATCTCGGTATCGACCCCATAGCCAATAATGCGAACGGGCTTCGTAAATCCGGCTTGCCGTAACACCTCCACTCCGGCGGCATTTGCCGTAAGGGCATAATCCATGCGAGGCAGAGTGTGGCGGGCAACCGTTCGGTAAAAAATGGAAGGACGGTAATCGAATGTCGTGAGCGAAAGATTATTCCAGGTAAAGAACACGACGGGAATTCGTGGTGCAAAAAGAGACTTGGCAAGTAACACTTGCGATGCGAATATAGAAAATGGTTCCTCCATCAAAAAGAGCACATCGGGCCGAGAACGTTGAAATGCGCGTCGAAGCCCCGAAGTATAAAAGCCTCGGTTCTCGAATCCTTTCCAGCCAACATTCCCAATAACCGTCCCATACATCGCATCCGGCGAGAGTGGCTCGAAGGGCATGGGACGTGCGTTCATGCGCCATTCACGAACGGTCAGCATCGTGAGTTCCATGCCCGGTATGGTACCCAACTCCTCAGCGCAGCGGCGGTACATCGCGCTCGCGAACATGGAGTTCACAATCAACGTCCGCATCCCTGTGCTGCTGAGAATTAGGACTTCACTTCGTGCTCTTGAGTATCCGGAGTTTTGACAATCCCCGGCGTCGCCTGCGGATCCATAGGGGCAAGCAACGGCGCATGCGTTCCATACCGAAGCGAAGCGAGAACATTAATCAACCGATAATGGGCCAAGGGCCGTGCCCGGACATCCCGATAGAATCGTTCCACCACCGTATATCCGAGGCTTAGTCCAAGCCCTAGTATAAGCCCAAGAATCGCAAAGAGCTTTCGATTGGGCGAGGACGGGCCATTGGGGGGACGCGCGGCATCGAGCATTTGTAGCGAAGGCAGGTCCCGCCGCTCCGCGATCCGCTGCTGTTCAAGTTCTCCGCGCAGATAACCCGTGACCTGTTCCAGAACTTTTACTTCTCGCATGTATCCTGCTAATTCCCGCGCAAGTTCCGGTGCATTTTTCAAGGCAACAATATACTCACCGGCGCCACCGCTATCGTATTTATTAAGTTCCGCCTGCTCGGCCTCATATTCGGCCGTAAGCGCCTGAATGCGAGGATCGTTCGGCCCCAGCTCACGGCTCTCCACGGAACGCTGCATTTCATTCTGCTGCATTTGGCTGGCTAATTTCGCGGCCGCACTAACGGTCGCCGCAAGCTGATCGGTGAGGGAAATGGCTTGGTGCTTTTCCTGGAATGCCTGTAGCCGGGCATAGGCCGAGTCGAGATCGGTCATCTTATTATTATATTCCTGCTCCACAAAAATCTTGGTTTCTTTGGCCGTGGTAATCAACCGGTCTCGATTAAACCGATCGAGCGCATCGACAAACTTATTTGCGACATACGCTGCCATCTTTCGAGTCGAATCCAGCTCACGAGCGGAAGCGAAGCGTGGTGCACTAAGCTGCACGGTAATGGTGAGCGTGCCCGTGCGCTCCGCATTGCCAAGCACGCTGCCATTCAACTGTGCAACAATCCCTTTTTGACTGGTATCGCGGCGATAAAAAAAAGCATGGACTACGGAGTCGCTCGCTACATCTTCGGCAACCGTGTGGGATTCGACGATCGTTTTGAAGAGTTCCAGTGTAGGGCTGGCCCCTAACGTTCCACCCAGAAGATTCAGCGCGGCCGAAGAGGCGGAACTCGATAGATACGTAAGTAATCCGCCCATTCCTTCGTGTTCCGGAGGCAGGACGGTCGCAGTTGCAACAAAGGTCTGAGGGCGCGTGTAGGAGAATAAAAATAATAACACAGAACCGCCGACCGCGAACAGTAATATTCGCTTCCAGTGGCCAGCCGAATAGGTTAAAAAATCTCGCGGTGCGGTGACCGATGCCCCCATGCGATGGTGATCGTTCGTAGACCGGATCTGTTCTTGGGCGATCATAGCTTCAAAAGGATAATTGTCGCGATAATGGTCAACAGTTGTGCCGTCACGGTAATAATAGAGGCGACATCTTTCCAGAAATGGGGCTCTTCTCGAGGAACAATGATCATATCGCCTGGAACGATTTGATAGCTCGAGTTCGAGCGCGGATCGATATACGAGCCGGTCTTCGGATCGACCACGCGTAGCGCACCCCGGTCAGCATTATAGGAAAATCCACCAGCCTTATCGATATAATCTCGCCAGGTGGCACCCGGTGCATATTCCACATCGCCCTGGTTATTTACGCTGCCTGAAACAGAAACATATCCGAGTGCTCGAGGAATGCTGATCGAATCTTCCTCGCGGAGAAGTAAATTTTGCGACGTATCGCCTTCCATGAGTTTCTTGAAATCAACGACCATGACAGCCCGGTATTGGTCCAGGCGAGCGGTGAGGTATGTATATTCCTCCTCGGATAATCCCTCCTTCATAAAGGGTTCGATGTTCTTGATACGGAGGAATTCCGGATCATTTTGCCAGGCATTGAGTACCCCGGAGCGGCGAATTAAAGCTGCACTGGAAAGCGAAGCAGTAGGCAAAAGCCCTCCCGCTTCCTCAATGATGTCCTTTATGCGCGTTACGCCGGGATGGATCGGATATTCTCCAGGGAAAGGCACTTCTCCACCAATAGCAACTAACCGTGGAACATGATACTGGGAATAGGCATGCACAAAGATTTGGTCGCCTTCTTTTAGAAGCGGGTCTTGCCCTTTCGCAAGGTCGAACCATAACCACTGAGCGTGGACGGGATCGTCCGGAGAAAATCTGGCAATCTCAATGGAATCGCGATCAGACCCCGGCATCAGTCCTCGACACAGAGCGAGTTCCGTCGAAAGCGAATCTCCCTCGACAAATTCCACCCGTTGTGGCAAGGCCACGCTGCCAGAAACCAGCACGTATTTCTTAGCCACCGGAACGATAATCACATCGCCCGCTTCGACCGGTGGATCCGCTGAGAGGTCACCCAACGCGTAATAGCGCAGTAAATCGGCACGCGCACGCAACTCGCCGGTCGGACGCCGGATTTCAATATTCCTCAGCGATGAATTGGTCTTGAAGCCGCCAGCGCGATCGATCACTTCACTCACGCGCTCGAGTGCCGTCGAGGTTTGAATTCCAGGACCCAAAACCTCTCCAAGCACGCTGACCTTGATGGAACGGAGTCTGCGAAGGGATAGCGATACATCCGGCGATTTGTAATCTTTGGCCAGTGCAGCGCGTACCTTTTTTTCGGCCTGCGCAATCGAAAGCCCGGCAACATCGACCGCACCGACAACAGGAAGCAATAGCCGCCCTTCCGGAGTTACCGTTAAGTCCTGGTCCATGCCATGCATCGCATAGACATTCAAATATACACCATCGCCCGGGCCGAGGATGTAGGTATTAGGATCGACGGGCTGCTCCAGGGCCTGTGCACTCATGGCCGACTCGGCAGGCCGCCGGCTTGCCATAAGTTTCTCGGTCAGCGTATCGGCAACCCCGACCCGATTCTGAAACGAGGAGTAAACCTCGGCGGAGGTAAGCTGAGCCATTGCCTGGTTCAGCCAGCCAGAAAATCCCGAAAAAAGAACAGCGGTGGTGAGCGTTAGGAGAATTCGAATGCGCGTGCGGCTGCTCGGACTCCCGAATAACGTTATTTCTGTCAATGCGTTATGCAATTTTACTGAAAGTAGCTTCGAATGCGAGAACTTTTGGCTATGGAAGGATCGGAGTTCGTTAATGACGACGGACCTTCAGGGAAGGCGAATCGTCTGTGGCGCAGTCCTTAAGGTTACGCGTTTCTCATTCAGTTCCGCGCAGAGGCCTCCGGAATAAGGTAATTCTTTATCCCTACACAATTTTTCGTAGTTTTGCCTTGCGAAGTTCACGTCATGCTCATTTTCTCAACGCTGAAAATTATTGCAATTCTGGCATTCCTGGTATTTGCGCTGTTAGGATATCTATTTTATCTCGCAGCCAGGCACGGGTGGATGCGCAATGGTTATTTCCGCATTCCATCGGTCATTTTGATTGTTTTGGGGCTTTTTGTGGCATTTCAGGCCATCGGTAATGGAATTACATTTGCCGTCATTGGTCTTCATATCGAAGCGCATCCCGTTGCTGCTTTATCGATCAATGGCCTTTCAGAAATCGTGGTGATGCTTTTGGGAGCAGGAGTTATTGCCTATGGCTCCGGCCAGGACCTTCGGGCCGTCTTTCGTTTGGAGGGCATTCGGGAAACCAAAGTTTTCGCGTATGTTCTGGCGATTCCCATTATTCTCGCGGCCCAGTTCGCAGGCGGCGCGCTTTCCGCAATATGGGAACGGCTCTTGAAATTTTTTCCCGATCTTTATCAACTTCTCAATCAGTATGAAACAGCAAGTGATAAAACAATGCAGGGATTAGTCACGGCAACCGGGCCAATTGATCTTGCGCTGATTCTCTTGTTTGTCGCTATCGTTCCAGCGCTGGCGGAGGAGACCCTTTTTCGTGGCTTTGCACAGACCAATATCGAGCGAAGCGGCAAATGGCATGCGAGGCCGATCACCGCGCTTTTGGTTGCCTCGTTCTTATTCGCATTAGTACATGCCAGCGTGTTTAAGCTTCCCGGACTCTTTCTGCTCGGACTCACCATCGGATGGATGACTTACCGCACGAATAATCTCTTCGTTGGCGGCATTGGGCATGCCATTAATAATGGTTTTATAGTGGCAGCACTCTATCTTAGTCCATCGATCTCCTCCAATGCGAATAGTGGAATCATTGGTACGGAAGATCTTTCGGCCACTCAGGCGTTAGCCATGCTCGTGATCATTCTTCCGATTTTCGCCGTACTGCTATTTCTGTTTATGAGAGCTTCTGCTTCCGTTACCGCCCGTGGAAACGCGGAACGGGAAGTCCATGCGATGATTTGGAAGACGGTTCAACCGGAAGGATTTGCTCCTCACCATTTTGACGATACTGATATCTTATAATGAGTAATCTCACCAAGCGGATTTTGGTGGCAATCATTGCCATTCCCATTATCATCTATGTCTCATTCATGCCCTACAGCTTGCTGGGGCTGACGCTTATATTTGCGCTTGTAGCGGTGCATGAATTTTACGGCTTAGCCAAAATGAAAGGATTCATCCCACAAACCCGGATTGGGCTGATCCTCACCGCGTTTATTGTCATTTCGTTTGCTCATGCCGAAATTCTCCGGGCCGCATTCGGTCTCGGAATGCACGTTGAAGTTGCTACGCTTACGCTCTTCTTCCTGCCGATTGTGATGATCGCCGGAGTCTTACTCACCATGACGGCGGAATTGTTCAAAGGATATCCAAACCCACTCGCACAAGTATCCGTAACGCTGGCCGGAGCAGTCTACGTGGGTTTTGGACTTGGAGGATTCTACGGCATTCGGGAAGTGCTCGCCGGACCGTCGGGCGAATCCATAGAAGGACCAATTTTTCTCATCACCCTACTGGCTTCTATCTGGATTTGCGATAGTGCCGCGTTCTCGGTTGGCCGCAAATGGGGCAAGCACAAGATTGCGGCAAAAGTTAGTCCGCACAAGTCCTGGGAAGGTGGAATTGCTGGATTTGTCGCTGCGATTATTGTATGGCTCGTTGCGCGAACCTATATTTCGGATATACAGGGCATCTCGCTGGCCACCGCCCTTGCAATGGGAATCATCGTGGGCGTACTCGGCCAAATTGGCGATTTTGCGGAATCCATGCTGAAGCGCGATGCCGGCGTGAAGGACAGTTCCACACTGATTCCCGGTCATGGCGGCGTCCTCGATCGCATTGATTCGATTCTCTTCGTCGCCCCGTGCGCATATCTGTGGCTCCATCTCGTGGGAATCTAATTCAGCGCTCGAAAAATTCCGCATGTAATCGCTTTACAATACGATTGGAAACGCCGTCCTCGACCACCAGGCTAATCGCACTTTCAGAACCTCCGTACGAAATCATTTCGCAATTCGTGCGCCCCAGGACGCGAAAAATTCGAGCCGCGATGCCGGCCTGCGTGTGCAAACCAGGACCGACCAGAGTAATAAGCGCGCGGTCCTGTACAGCTTCGAGGCGAGCAATTCCTTCCATTGCGGTCCGCAGCATAGGGATAGCTGTGCGATCGCCGAACGCATACGAAGCAGCATCCACGGAAACCGAAACAGCAAGCGGGATCGCACCGGATTCCGCCAGCATTTCCCACACCATACGCATGGCCGTCGCATCCGGCTCGGACCCAATGGAACTAAGGCGGACCAACGCAGCGGATCGTTTCACCGCAATTCCAGTGAGCGGTCGCGCTTCATTGGTAGATCCCACGATAATAGTTCCTGCCTTCTCGGGATCATTCGAGGACAAGACCAGCACGGGAATTCCGTTTTCCACTGCCGGCCAGATCGTTTCCGGGTGTAATACTTTTGCTCCAAAGAATGCTAACTCGCTGGCTTCGCGGAATGATATCCGTTCGATCGTTTGCGCACCGGGAGCCAGCCGAGGATCGCACGTCATGATGCCGGCAACATCCGTCCAAATTTGAATTTCCTGAGCGCCCAGGGCGACTCCCATCATCGCTGCAGAAAAATCCGAGCCGCCCCGGCCAATCGTGGTAACTTCTCCCGCGGCAGTGCTACCGATAAAGCCCTGCGTTACTCCGACCGCCCCTTTTAAGAGCGCAGATTGAATCCGCTTCATGCGCCGGACAATCTCGTTGGTAATCGGCCGAGCGGCCGTGAATTCCTGCGTGGTGAGAAAAAACTCGCGAGCATCATAAAGGTGAACTGAAACGCCATCGTCCACTAACTCGCTTGCCAGAGCCATCTGGAAGATCAGCGAGGAAGCGCGCTCTCCCATTGATTGTACTTGGTCCTTACTGCGAAGTGTTAGCTCCCGCAAGAGATTGATTCCACGCACAAGCATTCGCAGTTCCTCCCACAGTAAATGCAGTCGCTTCTGAACAGGTTCTATCTTCTCTTCTGCTTCCAGTAGTTCGCGTGCAATGCGAGCATGGCGGGCCTCCATCTGGTCCACAGCGGTAAGCGCTTCATTGATATCTGCTTTTAGTGAAAGCTCACCAATACGTATCAGGGCATTCGTTACACCGGCGCAAGCGGAGAGCACAACCAGAGGCCGTGTACGCCGCGTAATACCTCGCTTACGAACAATTTCGATTACGCGCCGCATCGCCTCCGCGTCCTGCACGGAAGTTCCCCCAAATTTTTGCACTACGATTTTCATGCGAGTAACGAGTAACGAGCGAAGGGTGATGAGTATTCCGCGTTCACGAAGATTGTAAAGGCGAGAACGTTCTCAAAAGATGAAATCGGAACATCGATCCGATTTTGGGAAAGGCTATTTGTCCAGCCAGACGTATTTGAGCACGATTTTATTCATTGGGTCGAGCGGATTGTCTCGCACATAGGGTTGGAGCAGTCGGTAATGTTCTTCATAGAAGAGCGGGATGGTCGGAGCTTCGTATGCGGCAATGTTTTCGGCTTTTGCATACAGTTCCATGCGAGTGGGCTCGTCCGTGGTCGCAATGCCTTGATAGAACAGGCTGTCAAACGTCTGATTGTCCCACCGGGCGCTGTTAGGATAACTTTTCCGGTCCGGCTCGTTCGGCACGAGCCGGCCATTGAGGAGATTGAGAAAGTTCTCCGGCTCCGGATAATCGGCATACCAGCGTGTGAGCCACAGCTCCAGCTTACCATCTTCCGATCCATCGAGGAGTTCGCTTGTCTGCATGACTTGAAGCTTCACATCGAGCCCAACATTTTGCCACATGCGTTGCACGGCTTCGGCAATTTCCATCGGGCGAGGTTCGTTGTAGACTGAAAGCGTGATCACCGGCGCTCCCCGACCGCCGGGAAATCCTGCCACTTGCAGCCAATACTTCACGCTATCGGGATTGTAGGTAATTCCATGTACGCTATCGATGGGATAGCGTGAGAATGCCGGTGGAATGATACCGTGATCAGCCGGCCCATGTGGCGAATTCTTGAGCACATACCGCACAATATTCGTGCGATCGACCGCAAACGAAAGTGCTCGCCGAAGTGCCATGTTGTTGAATGGCGGCTTCGAACACAGGAATTCCATAAAATAGGAATTCATTGCAGAGACATGCTGCAAAACGTATTTCGAATAGTGTGGCGTGAGCGTTTTTTCCGGCGTTACAATTTGCTGAAAGCTTTCCGTCGGGAGTGTGAAGTCTTCGTCTTCGTTACCTTGCAGGAACGACTGAAGTAGCGTTTTATCGTCTTTGATAAAAGTAAACTTTACTTCGTCTAAATATGGCAGGTGATTGCCCAACGAATCGTATTGCCAGTAATCAGGATTTCGCTTTAGTAAAATTCCCTGGTCCGGCTGCCAATACACAAATGAAAAAGGGCCAGTGCCGACCGGATGCTGGAAAAAATCCTTCCCGTAGTGTTCGATTGCTTCATGGGGTACAATGTACCCGAAACTGGTTGTGAGGTGTTCGAGAAATGGAGCAAATGGCTTTACCAGGTGAACCACGAAGGTAGAATCATTTACGACTTCGAATCCCGTCACACCGCTCGGGGCATTTGGTTTACCGACATTATTGAAGTAATCGTCCGCGCCTTCTACAATATCTTCAAATACCCAGAAACCGCTTGTGAGCGTGCGTGGATCGCATACGCGCTGAAAGGAATATTTAACATCACTCGCGACGAACTTTCGTCCTTTTCCGCCGGGGAAACAAGGATCGTCCTGAAAATAAACGTCCGTGCGAAGGTGGAACGTATAGGTCATGCCGTCGGGCGAAATCTCCCACGATTTCGCCA
>JAKAIL010000249.1 GCA_021825235.1 Bacteroidota bacterium
GATCTAATTACCCACGACCATTAATTTCCCCCCTAATAACCCGCGAAACCCCAGAAGGTTACAGCATTTTTCATCGAATTCTCCGCCAACGGAGCGAAGCGGAATAGAGCCGGCCAGAGCTTGTCGAAAGAAGGGGGCTGGCGGATGATGTTGTGCCTTCAAGGCCGCTGCCGTTGCCTTCTTGAGTTTGAACAGGATAAAACGGAGGGGAAAATCCATGGAGGCCATCCTCTATCGTAGCCTTGTTCATAATGCCATTCGCAAACAATCCTCTCCCCGAATAGGGGAGAGGATATGCGAATCGTTTAGTGTTGCACGGAGAATTGAACGGCCTTATGGTTCCCGTTGGCCTGCAAATCGGCGTAGTAAATGCCGCTCGGAAGCTGGGAGCAGTCAAGGGTTAAGCACAGGCCCAGTTCGGCATCCGGTATGGCGTTGTACAGCATGGCGACCTGATTACCCAATTCGTCCACCACATCCACGCTGGCCGGAATGCCGGGTGCTAAATCCGCCACGCAAATCCGCACTTTACTGCGAGCGGGATTTGGATGGACGGTGACATTAAGTTCCGGTTCTGCCATACCGGTGGATTGAGGCTGTGGCATGGATTTCTTAAATGCACCGCCACCGGAGGTGTCTATTGAAACAGTGTCAACGGTAGGAATAAGCGAAGAGCCGCTATCTACGAATTGCTGCTCTTGGCATAATTCAATGGGCGTCAGGCTGTCCTTCTTAAGAATAATTGTAACGTAGGCTTCGCCCGAGGGGGTGGGCAAGATTGGAGCGTCTATACGATAATAGATACCATTGATGGATGAGTCTGCCGTATTCGTTCCAGGATAGCTGCCGGGAGCTTGCGGACCGCCGGAGATTGTTGCCGAGTCGATAGTCTGCATTATTTCTCCTGTCGCCGAATCCTTTACAACCATCTTGTATGAAATGAAATGAGAGGGATCTGGCATCAACCCAAGAATCTGCGTTGTGTCAACTTCCAGCACACGTTCCATGTGCAGCGTATCCAACTGGGTTGATGGGAAGTAGCTCGTTCGAACCGAATCCTCGGTCCGAGGCCAGGAGGGTTGAATAAGTTCCGATGTCGTGTCACTTGTTTGCGATGCCATATATGCATCTAATGGCGCGTAGTACCAGTGGGGATTCCACAGGTAACACGTATCGACCGTGCAAAATGTGAGTGGACTCACCAATTCGGCCGAAAGATGAAAGACCAACGGACTGCACGTATTGTCGTTCTTCCCAGTAAAACTCTCAATGAGAGTGGTAGATAGGGGCGTTTCAGCCGGAGGGTTCGCTATGATATTTTCTGAGTAGAGCCCAGCCTCATCCGTGTAGGGTCCCCGAAATTCGAGGGAACCAAAATCTCCGGAAACAACAGGAGAGAGGGTAGAAGTGCGATTTGCATCAGGGAAGTATGGCAAACTGACGCCGCCAGACTGAGCGTAATCGCTTAGTCTGTCACGCGTCCAAGGTGCATACATGGGGCTCATCAAAATTTGGCGGCTAAGCTTCTGGAACATGCTGAAAGTATCTTGATAGATTACTTCCCTCAGTATAAGAGGGATTGACTCCCAAATCGTGCTGCACAGCCAATTCTCCGTCCGAGCTTGGGGCATGGGCAGATTATTATGGATTGGATCAAACGATGTGTAGGGGGACCAATGCAACGTGCCTCCTGCATCAATGTAGGTTGCTTCTATTGTAATTGATTTTGTTTTGGTGGGCCAACAGTAGTAACCCCACGGCAAAGATTCTCCCAAAGAATTTGGGTCGAGAGCAACGTCAAGAGGGGTACCAGTGCAACCCTCTGGGTCGGTGACTTCCCAGGTAATTAACGGCAAACCGAAGTACCCGGGTGCAGATTCCTTCACCGCGACACTCGGATGGCGATGAACACAACTCGGATATTTTTTCGAAACACATGTCGTCGAAAGCACATGGAAGTCCGGCTGAGTTATAGAAGTGATGTTATCATCACCATAGGCGTAGAAAATGCCGCTCGTTCCACTTTTATCAAGAGCATCGACTTCGTAAGCGAAGTGGAAACGCTCGTACGCCGCTGTCGATGTGCCGGAAACGTATTCAAAATGGGATGCGATTGAACCAAACCGAACTTGTAATGGGATTCCTGGGGAGGGGGGTGGGGCGAGTTCCGGTTCTGGATATGCCGGCGAATGGAGCCAGTTGGGTGTGCTATAATGTACATAAACGGCTTCAATTGCACCAGGGGTTGTATAAGCTGTCATGAAGCCATCAAATGCAGGTGTAACAACTGGGACTAAAAGATCGGACTTTACACCAGTTGGATCGCTACCAGGCTCTGGCAAATAGTCCCATAATGCATTTGCGAACCCTGGCGTGGATGGCGTTGTATAGGTGAGGGCGGATGGTTGAGGATTTAACGCGATCGGGGTTCCCCAATCCGTGCCCGCATTCGTACTGATGATGCAATACACATTTCGCGCACCTGTGTAATTTACGAAGTCGTCAACCGAATAGACAATCGCAATCGTGTCGCCCTTTGCAGCGATGGAAGGATTATGTCCATCCTGAGTATGGCCTGCCGGAGCCGTGTATAGCGCCTGCGCTGTGGTATTATCCGCATATACCGCCTCGCCTGTCCCAGCGGGCTGCACCAACCGGAACATAATCGATCCATTCGATTCCCATGTTACACCGCGATAGGTATATTGGCAGTAATCATTTGCGGTAGGAGGATTTCCGGTCGGAGTCCAGTTCTTTTGCACCTCACATTCATGGTAACCATTGTTGTACGATGCTCCGGCATAGCTGACTTTTCCAATTTGTAGGGATGTGGCCGGCGCAATACGAAGCAGCGTGCCCTCGCCGGGATCGAGCGTAAGCTCATAATCAGTTCCGTCAAGCTTTTGGCCGGTCGAAATGTCCCCGTAGGAAGACTCACCGGTTCGCTCATTTGTGATTGTAAAGTACTGATAGCCCTTCGCGGTCCATTGCGAAAGCTGTGCATTGCCAGCATAATCCGTCCAGCCGGTGGTTTTGAGCCTAAGATCGACGATTCGGGTATCGATAGCACCCAGGTATTGAATTGGAGTTGTGGTGGTGTTGTCCCATTCGCGAACGAGAGTTTTGCTGATTCCGGAAATTGTAGTATCGTTGTAAATGACCGGCCACGTTCGCCGGTTCGCAATCGTCACATATACGGCATCCGCATCGTTCGGATCATGGAAGACTCCGAAATTATAATACATCGCTGAGCGAGCCTCCGTAGTTTGCCCGGCATTCGTATAAGGAAGCGTCGTGGAACTGAATGCGCCATCGACATTCCGCTGATCGACCAGATAGCTCGCATTTATCGTTAAAGGACATTCAGGATAGCCAGTGGAATGTGGCCCATCATTTGGTCCGGTTCCAGTTGCCCACGCCTGATTCGCGTTGAGCGCGTTGCCAAGATCAATAGCGTCTTGCCCGCTCCCGAAGTCCGCATAATCGAACGCCGTTACCCACTGCAAATTCTTTAGTTCCTGCGCAATGGGGGCAATGTCGGCCATGGCCCGCTTCACGCCATCGGATCGGTCTTTCATGCCGTAGTAGCCAGGAATCTTGATCACAAGCGACCCATGATAGGCGCACGTATAAAACAATAATGGATTGTCCCACAAAGTCGTTTGCGAAAAACTGTAAGATGTACCACTGCCCGATTGTACCGGAAGCCAGGGTACCTGACTATTAGGATCTGGAGTAGCGTTCCCATTACTGCCATCTGTCGAATACCATACATAAGGTTTGCCGTTGTAGGTCACCCATGCTCCCGGGATATACGACTTGCTTCCATCCCATGGTAGCGTGGGAACGCCAGGCGGAGGTGCATTAACCTGGTCACCTTCACCACTACTAAGTTCTGAGAAGCCGCTATTTATACTCTCCTCTCCGAGGTCTCCACAAAGGCCTATATTTTGTCCGTGATCATCCCCGAGTGGATTATAAAGAATTCCCTTCGCACCCCAGGTAATACCGTCCCACGTTTCTTCGCGGATTTCTGGAAATGTCGGGGGATGCTCGTCAAAATTGAATGCGGACTCCAAAGCCGGTTTCCAAAATTGTGGGTCCGTTATTTGGACAGATGAATTTGTGGATATCGCTTGAACACAAATATAGTCCTTGTAAGTAGTGTTCGGTGCTATGACTCGGTCACCGACTTTATAGGCATTAGACTGAACATAGGTTTGAAACGTATATTGAAGCTGCCACTTAGTTGGATCGAAGTTCTGATCGCTATTTGAAATAATACAGGAGTACGTAACTCCACCATTGGTTACCCAATCTCCGACAGAATACGGATTTCCTGCAATCCAAGCAGTCGGCACAGTGGTATGGAGGTAGGTGTTTTGAAGATCTGAATAAGGAACAGATGTTAGTCCTTCTAATTTGTAATCATCTAGTAGCCACGCAGCTCGACTTAACCCATTGTCAGGATTATCCTGAGTCGCGAAAGTGGTAGGATACGACCAGTAGGTCGTCCAAACGGACGCATTGCCAAAGTATTTCTGCGGGTAACTGGTTTCTGCACAGGCTTTATTGTTGGCGCTTATGCCATCGGCTGCTGCTTGATGATAGGTAGTGTAATGTTCATAGTCATCACTATTGGCATTGCCACTTACGGTTGTAGTCCCATACGAAGTTCCGTTCCAACCCGTCACTCCAAGCCCAAATTCAAGAAAATCCCGCGCACCGCTTGTTTCGTGGTTCTTGATCTCTGAGGGAATTGCGTCACCAGCAAAAACCAGGTTCCCTGATGTAAAATCATGGTCGGGACGGGGATTATAGTTAAACGGTGTCAGGTCCACACCGAACTGAATTGCCTCATTTTGCAAGGCAGGGGGAACCGCACCTGTTTGGTCTTCATAGATTGCGCGGTAATATGGCTGATTCCCATTTGTCAGGATTTGATATAATTCCTTTTGGGTACCAACATTAATTCTCGACCATCTCCGCCACAGTTCGTTTATATACGCATACGCTCGGAACGAAAAGAACGAGCATTCGTTACCAATTTGAACACCCAGAAACTTGGACCATGCTGCGGTCCCATACGTGTCATCAAAGCCTTTAATCCCATCATTCCCATATAGTGCGGGCTCATCATGCGTTCCAAATTTGATCGCGTGAAAGAGGCAATCTTGCCCCGAATTTATCCCCGGCCAGGTGCTCTTGCTGGGATTAAAGGGCAGCGGACCCCACACAGCACCGGTCGGCCCATTTAACTTTCCACGTAACAGCGAGTCCATGCCACCAGTGCGTATTCGTATTCCCCTAACAAAAATGCCGTTACTGTTTGCAGTAGCTCGGATGGTAAAGTGGATCGCGGTTATCGTGGTTTGAATGTCGTAAACTTCTTTCCCATTATCCAGATGGAAATTGCTCAAGTCGAAGTCGTACACGCCATTCTTTGTAACATCAACACCAAGCCGAAAAACGCAAGAATCATTCGGATTTTGGCCGGTTTGCAGATTCAA
>JAKAIL010000250.1 GCA_021825235.1 Bacteroidota bacterium
CGTTCGAATATGCCTGGCCCGGCTCCGGAGATAATTGGGTTGTGACCATGATCCGCGTGTTAGGGGATGGAACGGCGCAATTACCAGGCAACGGTGCGGTTTATACGATTGTCAACCAGCCGCATGGCCACATTCCGTTTCAGGCCGTGCCGCTCGGCTCCTCGATCCTTACGGCATGGAACGATGCGCGGTTCGGTTCCAACCCCGATACCTGTATCTATGCCCAGATTATCGATAAAGCGGGGAACCGTTCTTTCCCAGTTTATGGAACCCGAAGTTCCTGGGGCACGCCAATATGCCACCGAATGACGACTTCCCGCGATGTGGCACTCGCTCCGCGGACCAATGGCGCTATTATGGCATGGACCGATTATCGCGCGGGTTCCACGCAAGCCAATATTTATGCGCAGCTTCTGCTCGCCGATGGATCGCGCGCGCTCGATAAGACTCCACCCGATGCGATTATTACGGCCCAGACGGGCTCGTTCGATGGCAGCCTGTGCAACGTGCGGTGTACCGATTTTCTCGCAGTGGACGAAGGCCCGTATGCCACCGGGATCGATTCTATTATACCATTATCGCAATCGAACATGAAATTTACGATTGCGAAATTTGCACCCGGCGCCGATACCGTAGCATGTTCCATTTGTGTGCTCGATTCCTTCCAGGAAGGATCTGCCCAATTGGAAGTAATGGACCTGGACGGCAACCGCAATACACTTTCGTATTCCTATTGCCCATTGCCCGATACCAGCGCTCCACTGATAACCTGGGACAGCACCGTCGGATGGCTTCGCTTACACCTTCGGGACAATCGGCCCTGGGACCGGGGACTGCAAGCCATAACGGTTACCGACTCTTCGAATGTGAGCTTCAATCCGCCGTTCAATCGGCTAATCGTTCCAAGTCCGGGGTTCGATGCGATTGTTCAGCCGATAGATCCGGCAAAACCCTCGAACTTCTGTATCTCGGCAAGTGACACGGCCGGAAATATCTCCCAAGCCATCTGTTTCTCGCGCGTGCTTGCGGGCGTGATGGAAAATATTCCTCCCGTTATTTCGCTCTCCGTGGCCCATGGTGAAGTTCCTGGAGCCTTGGTACTCCGCCTTTCCGGAGCGCCCTCAGCGGACGTGACGGTTTACGATCTGCTCGGCCGCCCCGTGGACCGGTTCAGGATGGATGACCGATATGAGTGGAATCCACCGTCATTGCCGGAAGGCGCATATATGTTCGAAGCCATCACCGGCCCTTCGCACATTTTCAGGCTTGTCACCCGCTAATAGCAACGGAACAGACCTTTAAGCAGCTCTCTTGTGTTTCTATGCTCGAGCTATGAGACGAGCGTATCTACTATTCTTGATTTTATTCGTTCCGGGCATTCTTATGGCCCAGTGGCAAGAACTCGCTGGCCCTTCTGCGGGCCGAGTGAATTATTTTTGCGAACTTACCGGCTTAATCGGCAGCGAAATGTTTGCAGCCTCAGACCACGGAGTCTATCTCACCACGGACCATGCGAAAACATGGCAGCTCACGGGGCTGATCGGAACTAACGTTCAGCGGATTTCGGAATATAGCTATTCCGGTGGCGTGATTCTCCTTGCGACGGTAACGGACAATGCCGATCAGCATTGGAAAGCCTGCCGCTCCGAGGACACCGGTAAAACCTGGGATACCATATTCGTTATGAACTCCATTGCATCCCGACTGGGAATTCTTAATGTCATGCAGGATGGGAATGATATTGTAATCGGGGTTTCCGGCACCTCGAGTGATACGGCAGCGGGGATGTATCGGTCAGTTGACATTGGCCAACACTGGGTCCATCAGGCGCTGCCGCCCTCCGGGAGTGCGGTGCTTTCAGATTTTGCCATCGGTGGAGGTTCTCTATTCGCCATTGCTGGCGATACACTCTGGTCCATGCCATCGCATAATGCGCAATGGGTTCCGACCAGTTATCCCTACTGGCACCATCCGGAGGCGGTCCAGTTCGTGGGTAACGATTTGTTTGTCGGCGGCAGTGGCCGAATGGATATTTCCACGAATAATGGTGTCTCCTGGCTGGCTCCGCCGAATGCGGGACTGGATACCGCATTCGATAGCATTTCCGTTTCCCCGCCAGACATTCTTTCAACCTTTGCAGTGCAAGGCGCAACCATCGTGGCTTCGGGGATAAATGGGGCATATCTTTCAACGAATGGCGCCGTTTCGTGGCAACGAATTAAGGGTGTCCGTGGATATCCGGTTGCATATCCAACGGCGGACATTGCCTTCGTAGATAGTCATTTGTTCAGCGCCACCGATGCGGGAATCGTTACCTCTCCCGATGGAGTTTCCTGGAATTATAGCTCCGATGGGATCCTGGGAGGAATCGAACAGATCGCTTCCAACGGCCCTGTACTCTTTGCAACGACGGAACGAGGCATCTTTCGCTCAACGGACCGAGGCCAATCGTGGATCGACCCCAGCGGGCCGCAGGATTTGGTTGATAGCCTTGCCCACTATTTCTGGATGGTCCGTGGCGGACTTTATGTAACCGGCGGTCCAGGCCATTTATGGAGATGGGATGATTCCGAATGGACTGCCCTTTCCGATTCGTATCTTTCATCACTTACCGGTGATAGTTCGGCATTGTTTGCCGTGGACAGTTTTGTAATTGTTCGATCGTCCGATAGCGGTCAGACCTGGGAAACAGCGAACGCCGGCATCCAGGAGTCGGTCCAATCCATCGTCGCAGGAAATGGTGAGCTATTTGCCGTTAGCATTCAAGGGAGCGTGTATTCGTCCGTAGATGAGGGAACTTCCTGGAATTTGCTTTCGGCTCATCCTGTCTTGGGATCCGGTGGCTCTGTGGCGTTTGCATCGAACTCGATCTACCTATCGAACGGGGGTGATGTGCTCCTTTTTTCTCCTTCAGATGTGCGTTGGGATAGCGCTGCCGTATCGAATACGTCGGTTGTTTGGCCGTTCGGTTCCAACGTGGTCGCCCAAAATCCGGATGGCATTTGGGGAATAAGTGGCACAGTCGTGATTCCGCTTCTCGACTCGCTGGGTTCTGGTTTTTACTATGGCTTCGCACACGACGACTCACTGGTTTATGTAGCTGACTCGATCGGAAACATTCATGCCGCACCGATCTTGCATCTTCCGCTTGCCGTTAGCTCGGCGATTTCAGTAGCGCCGTCTTTCAACTTTTCCATCTTTCCCAACCCATCGCACGGTCGCGCAACCGCTTCCTTCACGCTGCCGGAGCGCGAAAGCATTGCACTAAAACTCTACGATGAGAGCGGAGTGAATGTCGGGACTTATTATAATGGGAGCGCCGGTCCGGATACCGTTCAGCTTCCCATTACCGGAGCGGGTCTCGATGCCGGTGCCTACATCCTTCAACTTTCAACCCGCGACGGCATAGCGAGCCGCGAAATTGTCTTGTTACCACGATGATGGATTTGGCTGTTCCAACAATGGTTAAATGAATATTAAATCGCCCCCAATGTGAACCTATTCGGCCAATCGGTGTTAACCGTCGCGAGTAACTTTCGTTGGAGGATCGCTCATCCGCGATGAGCGATCATTGACGATGTACTCATCGTACATTCACAGCTTTCGGTCTTGTGTTTCTGAGATTTTTGGTTTTGCATCCAGCGAACACGGTGCGCCTGTAAGATGAGCGCTCCTTTAAGAGGAGCGATCATCCAGGGATGGCCCGTGCGAAAAAGCTCCCGCGTTTTGGTCCATGAGCAATCATGGGAGTCCGTACGCTTGGCTCTGACTGCTTGCTCTTCTTGATAATTCCTCGAGCGCAGTTTACCAAAGCCTTCACAGGATGAGCGATCATCTTCGGATGAGCGATCATCGGCGATCGCGAGCATTTCCACGTCGAACCTTCGCATGGGGATGAGCGCGGGCGCAGAACCAAAACTCAACGTATAGACAACATGATAAAAATCTATGTCGGCGGTCTTCCGTATCAAACGGACGATGCGCAACTGCAACAAATCTTTTCAAGCTACGGCGAAATCGCCAGCGCGAAAGTCATTACCGATCGTGAGACCGGCCGGAGCAAAGGCTTTGGCTTCGTCGAGATGAACGATAATGAAGCGGCGAAAAAAGCGATCGCCGAGCTTCATGAGGCGGAACTCGGCGGACGCACGATTACCGTCAACGAAGCACGCCCGATGGAAAAACGCGGCGGCGGCGGTGGCGGATACCGTGGTGGCGGTGGCGGTGGCCGCGGCGGTTATGGTGGTGGCCGTGAGAATGGCCGCGATCGTGGCGGCAAACGCTGGTAAAAACGTTCCGCGTTATGCTTCGTGCGTAACGTGCGCTAACGATATTAGAAAAAGCTGGGCTACTCGCCCAGCTTTTTCATTTAGGGGCTTGAAGGAAACTCGGATTAAGTTTGGATTCCCGTCCTCGCGCATGCGCCTTCGCGCATGCGCCTTCGCGCATGCGGCTTCGCGCATGCGCCTTCGCGCATGCGGCTTCGCGCATGCGGCTTCGCGAATGCGGCTTCGCGAATGCGGGGAAGGCGGGAATCCCGCAGTACGCATTACTCCCTTGGGAAGTCATCCCAGTTCCACTGGACGAACAGTCGCTGTTCGGTATTTTCGATGGTGGGGTTAGCGAGTGAGGTTCCCAAGCGGTTGCTCTCGTAGATTTGGTGCTCGAAACCGATGCTGAGATTCCTGAAAAGGCGAACGGCAATGTGCGGTTTGAGCAATAGCATGGTATTTCGAACGGGCTGTCCGTAATACGAATTGAAATAGACATAATACCCGATGAGGGAAAGGTCGATCAAGCGGTCGCCGAGTTCAAAGCCGGTTTTCGTCATGGCTTCGAAGCCATCGCCATAGCTATAATCGCGCTGGTCGGTCGTAGGGTTGGGGAAAAAGCTCGCGTTGTTCGCGCCGATGGGAATAAAACTCGCGTGCCATTCGGAATAGAGGCTGTGATGCTCCGTAAGCTGCCATTTGGTAAGGATTCCCGGTCCAAAGGAAAGGTCCGCCAATTCAAAAGTCAGATTATCGAAGTAATCGAGATGCTGAAATAGCCCATACATCATGTGGAAATTGCCGGAGCTGGCATTGCCGGCAAATAATTCTCCATAGCCGGTGACCTCTGCCAGGTATTTGCGCTGATAGGCATTCGTAAATTCCGTCCATAGCTTGAATTGATCGAACGGCTTTCGATCGCGGACCTCGAACGGATCGCCGTAGGCCACAGCGATGTCCATGCTGGCTTTGACCGGGCCGGTGTTGAAGCTCGTTCCATTGTTCACGCGGTGCGCGCCAAGATCGAGCTCGACGTCCCACGGTTCCCGCTCGAGTTCCTGCTGTGGTGCCACGCGCCAGAGTTCCCCCGTAATGAGCCGCGAAAGAAAACGAGAGGGACTTAAGAATGCAACGGCCACTTCTCGCCACAACCGGTCGAACCCGGTTTTGCTGTCGTCCAGAATGTTCGAAGTCAGCCG
>JAKAIL010000023.1 GCA_021825235.1 Bacteroidota bacterium
TTTTGTCGCTCGAATTGCTGGTGAGCTTGCTCCGCAGGAGATGCTATTCATTTTCTGCGGGATTGTTTTTTCAGCTGTCGCCATCATTGCATCGCCTCGCATCACACAATGGCCTCAGGTTTTGCTTCAGGTCGCGCTGTCATTCGTAATAATTGCCGGTATAACCTATTGGTGCGCCGTCATCGGCACGAAGGGAAGCACCGGCCGCTGGCCGCGCCGAATCCGCATTCTTTATCTCTTCCCGATGGTGCTGTGGTATTTCAAGATTTCGGGATTGATCTCCTACCCGCTCCACGGGCACGATTGCGATAGCATTCTCATCGCTGCGGATAAACTGCTCTTCGGCGTAAACCCAACCTGGTGGCTTTTCGACCACTTCCCCCACTGGCCTGGTCTCACAGAATATCTCATGGTCTGCTATTCCTTATTTTACTTCCTGCCGGCGGCGCTGGCCTTCGAGTTTTACTCGCGCCGTGCGCGAGAAAAGGCAGAAAGCAGCGTAGTCGCAGAACGGCAAATGGACCAGGTCATCTTCGTCATCATTTACGCATTCCTGCTTTCGTATATTTGCTACTTCTTCCTTCCGGCCATTGGACCGCGATTCACGCTCCACAACTTCTTCGATCTCTCGAAGGATTTACCAGGGATCTGGCTAACAGAGCCTCTGCGCGCAATCCTGAACCGTGGCGAAGGAATTCTGCCTGGGATGCCCATGACCCAGATCCTCCAAAATGTAACGCGCGATGCGTTCCCAAGCGGACATACGGAAATGACGCTGTGTACGATCATCCTTGCGTTCCAGCTTCGCGCGCGCATTCGTTGGCCCATTCTGGTGATTGGTTCCAGCCTCATCTTTGCGACGGTGTATCTCCGCTACCACTACGTGATCGATCTTGTGGGCGGCGCGGTGCTGGCGATGGTGGCGCTCTACACCTGGCAATGGGTGCGGGACCGGCTCCTGATGCTTCAGGCGCGGCTCGTGCGCTAAGGCGCCGTCACATTCTGACGCTTTAAATGCATAGCGGCCCGGAGGCTGTCGCCGTTTACGATCTGGTAACCTTTCGGGATTTCGAACAGGGCATCGTCCAGCTTCTCCTCTTTAATATTCGTGAGTTCTCCGGCGATGAACGGCTTGCCATTTACCTTCGTCTCGAATTTCACGGGGATCTTTCCCGCGATGGGACGCAGCATCCCGAATACTTCGTCCAACCCGCCATCGCCTTCGGTTCCACGGCCCAAGAACGCATCGCGGACCACATCGAAGGCATGGAGCTTTTCATCATCTGAAAGCCATACGTCGCTTTCGACCGGCCCTTTCTGTGCGTGGTATTCTTCGGCATCCAGACCCTGTATCGTCTGGTGCTTGCCGGTCGGCACGGGCAGTGCGGCGCGGAGCGAATCGAAAATCTCGGAGTGCATCGAAAGCGAATCGTTAATCTTTTCGCGCGTGGTGTCCAGCGCGCGCAGGTCCATGACCACGGCCGTCTGGTTCGGCAGCAGCACCGTCATCGTGCGTGCATCGCGGTCAATGATCGAGTGCATGGTGATGAGCCCGCCCAACATGGACATATCATATGCCACTTTATTCGCGCGGACATAAAGTTTAAGCCCGACATTTGCTAATGTTCCCAGCGCGGAAAAGCTTTCGCCGATACCGCCGGAATCCTCTTTGGAGTTCATGAGATCGGCTGCGCCAGGGACATGAATGGACTCGGTGATCGTTCCCTCGAACGGCTTCGCCGGCATTTGGCTGCGCTCGGCGCAGGACGAGAGCACGATTGGAATAAACAAGCTGAGAATCAGGATGCGAGATATCTTCATGTTCGAATAAGTATTATGCGGTTCGCTCATTGAAAGCCCTGACGTAACGTAGGTCTTCGTAAGAATATTCGTCGCCCAGATAGTTCTTTACATCGGAGAGCGTGGCGTAGCCCAATCGTTCGAAGGCGGCGCGGATCGGCGCAAGCTTCTTCTGTTCGACCAACCCTTCCAGCGAGCCGATTTGCCCGGATTGAATGAACGAAGCAAGATGGCTGGAAATGGTGCTCGCCGCCAGGCCACGCAACTCCGCGATCTGCTTCGGGCCGTGGCCTTTGCGAAAGAAGGCGAGCGTTTCGTAGGCGCTGTCGCCACCTTTGGGTTCCCTCGGCGCGTGCCGGATTTCCGTCATGCGCGTGAGTTCCGGATGCTCCTTTCGAAAGGTGCGTGTGAGCCGAAGGAACTCCATTCCATACTGTTTCGCCTTTGTTTCTCCCACGCCGGAGATCGCAAGGAATTCCGGCCCATCGACCGGAACCCGGCCGGCAATTTCCTTCAGCGTATAGTCATTGAAGATAACGTAGGGTGGCACATTCTGCTGCTCGGCAATCCTGCGGCGAAGCTCACGCAGGTGATCGAACAGCTCGCGGTACGGCGCGGGAAGGTCAATCGCCTCGCGAGTTTCGTGCTCCACGGTCTTGGGCCGCGTGAGCGTGACCGATCGCTTCTGCCGTAATACTTCCCACCCCTTCGGTGTAACCTTCACGACGCTAAAATGGTCGTGGTCCTGAAAGATGAGTCCCTGCCTTCGGAACTCGTTCGCGTAATGTTTCCACTCGGCTTTCGTGTATTCGGAGCCAATGCCATAGGTGGAAAGCTGATGGTGCCGGAAGTCATCGATCTTTTGCCCGCGCGAACCTTTCAAAACATCGACGATGTGCGAAACGCCAAACTTCTGATCGACTCGCACGGTGCAGGAGAGGAACATCTGTGCGAGACGTGTGCCATCGAAGGTCTCGGCGTCTTCGTTCGAAAGGCAATTGTCGCACGAGCCGCAATTGCTTTGTTGATAACGCTCGCCGAAATATGCCAAGAGTGCTGTGCGACGGCACGTGGCAATCTCTGCGAGATCGACCATCTTGTCCAGCTCGTGGATAGCGCGCACGCGTTCTTCCGGAGGCTTCTCATCGAAGAACTGGAGGTACTTCGTGCGGTCTCCCGGCGCGTAAAAGAGAATGCAGTCGCTCGGAAGTCCATCGCGTCCGGCGCGGCCCGTTTCCTGATAATAGGCAGGAATGTTCTTCGGAATGTCGTAGTGGATAACATAGCGGATGTTTGGCTTGTCGATACCCATGCCGAAGGCGATCGTGGCGCAGATGATATCCACTTTGTCGTGGTCGAAGAGTTCCTGCGTGCGGGTGCGGACTCCTCTTTCCAGTCCGGCATGGTACGGGAGTGCCTTGTGCCCACGAAGCTTGAGCGAGGCTGCCATGCGCTCGGTGCTGTCGCGGCTCAAACAATAGATGATTCCGGACTCACCCTTTTGCCTTTCGAGGTAGCCTTCTAGTTGGGCCATTGCGCTGCGCTTTGGCCAGACCTGATATGTTAGGTTCTTGCGGTCGAAGCTGGCGCGGAAAATCTTCGTGTCGCGGAGCGAAAGCTGATCGAGAATGTCTGCGACGACACGTTCGGTTGCCGTCGCGGTGACGGCCATGATTGGTGCGCTCGGAAACCGCTCACGAAGAATGCGGAGATTGCGATAGTCTTCGCGAAAATCGTGTCCCCACTCGCTGATGCAGTGCGCTTCATCCACCACGCAGAGCGAAACGTTGAGCGAATCTAAGAATTCGAGGAAACCGGGCACCGGGAACCGTTCCGGGGCAAGGTAGAGGAGCTTGAAGTCGCCATGCTCCAATCCTTGCATTCGCATGTGCATCTGGCGCCCGTCGAGCGAGCTATTGAGGAACGTGGCGGGGATACCGGCAGCGTTCAGGCTGTCCACCTGGTCCTTCATGAGCGCAATGAGTGGGCTTATGACAATAGTCACGCCCGGCAGAAGCACGGCCGGGAGTTGGTAGCAGAGCGATTTGCCCGCGCCCGTCGGCATGAGCGCGAAGACGTCGCTGCCCGCCATCACGGCTTCCACGATTTCTCGCTGGAGTGGACGAAAGGAATCGAACCCGAAGTATTTCTTAAGTTGGTCGAGCACGGAGGGTAAGGAGTAATGAAGAATGAGTAACGAGAATAATACGAGAAGTGTTAAACGATAATATGTCATTGCGAGAAGGGGCAAACGACCGGAGGGAGTTTGACTCGACGAAGCAATCCCTTTCCCCAAAGAGATTGCTTCGTCGGACTTCTCCGCTTTGCTCCGAAGTCCTCCTCGCAATGACAATCAGTTCAACGATTCTCTGTCGAAATGATTAGCCTTCTTCGCGGCATCCTGCGCCAACGCGCGCCTTTCACGCTCGTTATCGAGGCGGGCGGCGTGGGCTATGAACTGCTCGTGACGCAACAAGCCTTCGATTACGCTCCTCCTATTGGTGAAGAGTGTGAGCTATGGACGCGCCTCATCGTCCGCGAAGATTCGATGACGCTTTTTGGCTTCGCGAGCCTCGAAGAGCGCGCGCTCTTTGACCAGCTCATCGCGATCAGCGGCATCGGGCCAAAGACGGCCATTGGGATTCTTTCCGGTATCGGCGAAGAGGCGCTTCGGGAGGCAATCCGTTCGAGCGATGTGGGACGCCTTGTGGGGATTCCCGGCATTGGCCGTAAGACGGCCGAACGCCTCATCGTGGAACTAAGAGATAAGCTCCTCAAGGAGGAACTCGCATCCAGCGAGTCCAGTCCGTCCAATAAAGCGCGTACCGATGCCCTTCAGGCTTTACTCGCGTTGGGTTACCAGCGTACCGTTGCCGAGAAGACGATTCGGGATGTGTTGCGCGACCAGCCGGACTCTGGAACGAATGCGGAGCGGCTGATTAAGGCGGCACTGAAGAACTCTATTGAGAAATGAAATATGGAAGTCCGAAGACGCATTGTGGAGCACTATACAGATCCTCACGGCCGCTGCTACTTTGAAGAATGGCTCGATTCTCTCGCGGTTCCGACGCGAGCAAGGATCATCGCACGACTCATTCAAGCCGGGAATGGTCTTTTAGGCGATGTTGCGCCGATTGGTGAGGGCGCTTCTGAAATGCGGTTACACTTTGGACCTGGCTATCGTATTTATGCCGGAATTCGGTCCGCAGTAATAGTCGTTTTAGCAGGAAGTGATAAAAGCGCGCAAAGGAGAACCATTGAGATAGCTTTGTTGCTTTGGAGAGAGTATAAGCGGAGGGTGCAATGAAGAATAGGCTATTAAGCGATTATCTAAAAGAACAGCTACGAAATCCTGAATTTGCGGCTGAATATTTAAACGCTTTTATTGAAGAAGGTACTCCGGAAGAGATTGCCGAGGCTATGGCCGCTATTCTTGCCGTGCGAAATTCCTCCGAGGCAAAGGGTTCGTTCGAGCCCGTCGTGAAGCAGATTCAGGAGTTCATGCACAACACGGGTCTGCGGTGGTCGGCGCAACCGATGGTCTAATCAGTTCGCTGTCGAATCTCAAAATGTATCATAGTTAGATTTGTGAGAGGTCAATAACCTCTGTCTCCTTATCCTTAGGACCATACACGTCAGTAATAGTTAGTTTATTTCCCTCGATTTTTATGTTCCAATCGCTTGCTACCCCGATTTCTAGTATTTTCTGAAGAACGATTCGAGGACTTTTTTTAATAACACCAATCAGTCTCACGGCACTATCGCTTTCCGACAATGTTGAATCACTGATTGAAATACCAGTATCGTCTATGATTCTAAGCAACATCAAGTTTCGCGAAGTGAAAGAACCTCCTTTTTGATCGCGAGTTTAACTAACGGAAATCCCATTGACAGTTTTACCTTGGAATTGAAATCCAAACTCGTTGCGAAATTGGGGGTTTTTGTTAGTGTCCGGAAGATAAACGTAAGGATAGTTACCTCCTATATTCCGAGTAAGGAAGTTGCCGAAATATCGGTTGCTTCCCTGTGACTCAGATAAATTTATGGCTATCACCTGGTCTCCGCCATCACTTATCCAGGTGGAGAGATCTTGAATTATTTTAGGGCTTATAAAGGGTGATTTGTCTAAGAAATATTGTTGGCTTTCTTGTGCCTGCCCTTTTTGATGGCAAGAAGAAAGCAATAGAATTAAAAAGAAGAAGGGAAAGATGGTAGTATTTCTAGGCGTCATACGCGCACTGCTAAAATAGTTAACTCAATACTGGCAGTAACTCCGCCTTCTCCGGCTCGCCGCACATCTTATAGATGGCATCGGCGACGCGCTGCATGAGCCATTGCGGCGTGCTCGTGGCGCCGGTCACGGCGACGGTCTCCGCACCCTCGAACCATGCGCAATCCAGTTCCCGCCCGTCCTCGATGAAATGCGTGCGTGGGTTGGCATCGAGCGCGATATGATAGAGCACCTTTGCATTGGAACTCTTGCGGCCGGCGACGAAGACCATGACGTCCTGCGAGCGCGCCAGCTCCGCAAGCTTCGCCTCACGTCCGGAAACTTGTCCGCAGATCGTATCTTTTGCCTGGAATTCCACCGCGATTTCTTCCATCGTATCGACGACGAGATCGGCAATGCGCTCCTTTAGCCGGTCGCGGATTTCGCGGAACGTTGGGCGGTCCATCGTCGTCTGCGAAAAGAGCACGGTCGGACGGTCGAACGGAATGTTCGCAAGTGCTTCCTCAACCGATTTCACGACGATGGCTTCGTCGTTGACGACGCCGCGCAAGCCGATAACTTCCGCATGGTCCCGCTTGCCGAAGATGACGATCTGGTAACCTTTGTCGTAGAACTTGCGGATGCGCTCCTGCACTTTGGAGACGACGGGACAGGTGGCGTCCACCACTTCGATGCCGAGTTCGATTAGCCGCTCATAGGTCGCAGGTGGCTCGCCATGCGCGCGGATGAGAATCTTTGCCGGGATCTCTGCGACTGCGTTTTCCTGAGCGATGCGGCTAAAATCCTCGTGGGAAATGGTCGTGAGGCCTTCGGCATTCAGCCGCTCCACTTCCATGGGATTGTGGATGATGTCTCCGAGCACGTAAAGCTTCCGGTCGCGGCGGTCCTGGCTGGAAAGCTCCGCCTCCGCCATGTTCACGGCCCGGACGACGCCCCAGCAGAAGCCGGAATTTTTATCGACGGTAACGGTCATTAGATTCGAATTGGCTCTAAGGAATCGATATATTCTTGAGTGGTAACATACCGACTCATTTCCTTTGCCAATAGTTCCGCCCTGCGAAGTTGAACTCGAACAATCTTCAAAAAATCAATGAATTGCTCTTGAACATTCGCTCCATTTACCCGTAAGCTCTTGCACAGCCGGCGAAAAGTTTCGACCAACTCGTTGTCTTTCTCCGAAGCCTTGCGATCTAACAACTTCAATGAGACAATGTTGTGCGCAAAGCGGTTACGCAGTCTTCCAAGAAATGTCAGCGATTCGAGCACCCGTTCATCCAGAAGGTTACTAAGCCGCAAAAGCACAGTCAGTTGCGAGTATTCTGTGTGGTCCAAGTGACTGCGGCTGAACTCATAATTGAAAAAAGCCCCAAGGATATCGCGACATTGCTGTTCCACATAAAGATGTCCCACCACCACCAGCGCTACATCGTCCGTCAACATCGAAAGATTATCGAGCTCTCGTTTGACCGAATCCTCGAACGTCTGTGCAAGGGTAATTCGCTTAAATTTATCCTTTATTTGGTCTGCGAATGAGAGGGCCATCAGACCGCTGCGAATCTCCAGGCGTCCTTGTTCGGGAAACCTGGGAAGATAACATAATTCCGATTTTCGCGCTTGCTATGCACCGTCACCGGGCGTGCTTCGTTCAGGACATCGGTTATGAATTCGCGGACGGATTCAATCCCAAACGAGAAGGGATCGGCACCATTCAGAATATCTTTGAGCACGTCCAAATCATCTACCTCAAAATTGAAATCGGGGTGCTTTATTTGTCGGACCGGTAGTCCGGACTTGGCAATCTCGCGTTCCGTAAAGGGATGATCTGCACGAAACAGAGCTACTACCGTGGTATCTTTGGCTGGGATTTCCGCAATAGCTTCCATGCCCTGATTCCGAGCCCATTCGGCGAATTCCAGTATGTCCTGATTCTGAACTCGGAAAGCTTGTAACATAATGGCTTAAACAGTTAACGATGATGAATGTTCCATCTTTGCTTTCGCCAATTCCAGCACCCGCTCGACCTGTCCCTCGATGGTGAGATTCGTGGTGTCCACCTCGATAGCATCCGTGGCTTTTCGGAGTGGGGAGATGGCCCGTTCCCGGTCGCGCTTGTCGCGCTCTTCGAGTTGCTGGCGTAACTCTTCGAGCGGAATATGCGTGCCCATGTGCTCGAACTCGAGTTGGCGGCGTTCGGCGCGAACACTTGCATCGGCAACGAGGAATATCTTAAGCTCGGCATCCGGGAAGACGACGGTTCCAATGTCCCTTCCTTCCAGAACGACTCCGCCGTTAGTACCGATAGCACGCTGTTTCTCGACAAGCTTTGCGCGGACCATAGGATCGACCGAAAGTTCACTGGCCAGCAATGCGATATCGGGTTCTGTCACTTCTCGCGACACGTCCACACCATCGAGCACGACATTCCCCTTTCCGTTAAATCCAATTTCGGCCCCGGCGAGCAATTCGTGTACCCGCTCCGGATCGTGACCGTGGTGGTCGCGGCGGCGCACCAGCAGCGCGAAGGCGCGGTACATGGCACCGGTATTCAGGTGAAGGTAGCCAAGCCGCGCCGCCACCTGTTTTGCCGTGGTGCTTTTGCCGGAGGCCGTCGGCCCGTCAATCGCGATGATAATCCCATTCTTGCGCATGCTGAGTAGCGAGTAACGAGGAACGGGTAACGAGTCGTTCAATTGCCCGAGGTCCGGGATCCGGGATCCGAAGTCCGGGGTTCGGGGGCAGGGGTCCGAAGTCTGGGACTCGAAGTACATAGTGCGGAATCGGGTAATGGTACCCGATTCTCGGAACCCGATCCCCGGTTCCCGGAGCCCGGTTCCCGGAGCCCGGTTCCCGATCCCCTCAACTTCGAAATTCCGTATTGACGATTGTGAGCTGCCCCGGATAGGTCAGACTAAGTCCCATCGCAGACATCGTGGGCTGCGCCAGCAATTGCACTTGCGAAGAACCGCCTTGTCCCGAAAGCGCGAGCGCAAGTTGGAGCAACTGATCGTAGCCCTGATTGGCAAAGAATTGCTTGAGATCGAGCGAGACCTGGAGCGGAATAACGGTCGTCATGCCTCCGGCTGGTACTCCGACCGGTGCACCGATATTTCCGCTAATCGTTTGCTGGCCATTGAGCAGCAAGGTCCACGGGAAATTCGTAACCGAAAGGGCGTTGACGAAGGACGAGCTGGCTGGTGCATTCGGGTTGCGCGCGTCCACGTTCAAGGTAAACGTCAGCGGGAACCGTCCGGATGCGAATGCCGCGGCGAGGTTGATGCCGTCCATTACGCTGAAATCCGAGACGCTGTGCTTGTTGGCGATGCTGATACCGGCAAGTTGCACGTTCTGCACGTCGCCCACTTTGAATTGAATTCTGGAAAGCCCAGCAAGTGCATTTAGTGTTGCGCATGAGTTAAGGCTGGCGGTTAGCACGCCCGCACCAAGGGCGAGCGCGACTACTGCGCCTATCATTCCCGAAAGCTTCGATCGTTTCATAGTCTCTTTTAATTAAAATTGTGAGATGAATAAACCAACGCGGACCCCAAAAGAATGTTACGTGAGGAATAAATAAGCCACGTGCCAACAGCAGCCACGCGAGAGGCTTAAAAGCAATTCGAGCACTCGAAGCGTGCGCTAAACGAGTGCTCGAACCTTCTTGCGGAGCGGACGGGACTCGAACCCGCGACCTCCTACGTGACAGGCAGGCGTTCTAACCAGCTGAACTACCGCTCCAAATCCATTGAGAATGAGGAGTGAAGAATTAAGAGTGCCCTTAAACCATACAGGAGCATTCTTAATTCTTCACTCTTCATTGAAACTTCGTGGACCCGAGGGGAATCGAACCCCTGACCTTCTGAATGCCATTCAGACGCTCTACCAACTGAGCTACGAGCCCGCTCGCGACGGGCCGCCGCGATTTGTGCGGCGGACAAACGGGATAGCGGCGGGCGCGGTTCCCCTCCGATGCACATTGCACATGTTGTGAACATATTCACGCTCTGAATTGGTAACGGGGCTGCTCGAAACAGGAACGGCGCCAGCTCTCTGAGGAGTTGGCGCAAAACTGGTAGAATCCATAAGCCAAAAGAATGCCAGCCGGATGATCACTCATCCAAAAACCTTCGATGCGGTCAAATGCTATAGCTGGCTCCGCAGTCGTTCACTCGCGCTCGAACCGAAGTCGGAAGAGCGATCATCCCCGGAGCCCAAATCGGACTCGTCTTCCTCAGCGTGCGGCGCGTAATCCGTCTCTTCGAATTCGTCGCCCGAAAGAAAATCGTTTACAAAGTCCTGCACGGGTTCAAGTTGAAATACTGCATATACAATGGCACAGAGTGCCACCCCGCCAATAGCCCACGGAACCCACGCTGGAAGACTCTTCGAGCGTTTTCCGGGATGATCGCTCATCCCAAAACCTGCTGGATTTCTTCCACGGAGATCCATCCCCGGACTTCGGACTTCGGACTCCGGATTTCGAACCACGGACTCCGTGCTACGGCTATGACCGTTATGTGATATCGTTCGTGATATTGGCATGATGACCTCGTTTGGATTATTGCTCCGCAGCCGTACAAGCCGAATGCCAGAGTGCAAGGCCTACGACCCAGTCCTAGTGAAAGAATATATCATACGCGAACCGCACGATCATCACCATTACGATTGACAGGAAAAAGATGCGAATGAACTTGTTGCCGCGAAGAATGGCCAGGCGCGCGCCCAGCACGCCGCCTGCCGCATTGCACGCCGCCATCGGCAGCGCAAACTGATACAGAATTCTTCCGCTCAGCGCGAACAGCACGATGGAACCGATGTTCGTCGAAAGGTTCACGAACTTCGCCGTCGCACTCGCGCGAAGAAAGTCGAAACCCAGCAGCGTGATGAACGCGAGGATGAGAAAGCTCCCGGAACCCGGACCGACAAAGCCGTCGTAGAAGCCGAACACGAGGCTGATCCCAATCGCGTAAAGCAAGTGCTCCATTTCGGTGTGCTCCTGCTCCGTGTGCGCGCCGAAGTTCTTCTTGGCGTAAGTGTAAATCGCCACACCAATCAGGATGACAAGCAACAGCGGCTTCATAAACGCGTTGCTCACCAGCGTAAGGATGTGGGAACCTAAAAATGCCATCGGACTCGCAATCAGGATCATAAGCAGAATGCGTTTATAGTCCAGCTTCACTTTTCGAGCGTACTGGGACGCCGCGAGGCTCGTCCCGCAGAACGAAGGAATCTTGGTCGTGCCAATCACCGTCGCTACAGGGAACCCAGGCAGTAGGACCAGTGCGGCCGGAATCTGAATCAGCCCGCCGCCGCCAACGACGGCGTCTACAAATCCCGCGGCAAACGCGGCAAAGCAGAGAAAAAGTAACGTCATGCGTTCCAGAACTGCCTATCCAAACTCCGGTACTGTATCGCTTCGCTCAGGTGGGCCGGCGAAATGTCCTCCGCGCCGGCCAGGTCCGCTATCGTTCGCGCCACCTTCAGGATGCGGTCGTACGCCCGGGCCGAGTATCCCATGCGCGACATCGCCATCTTCAGAATATTCCTTCCTTCCTCGCCGATCTCGCAATACTCGTGTAGCTGTTTCGGTGGAAGGTCCGCATTCTTGAACACCCGACGTTTCATTCCCGGTTGCGCAAGGTCCTTGTAGCGGTTAAGCTGCCGCTCCCGTGCCGCCAGCACCCGCTCCCGAATCTTCGCTGAGGGCTCCCCGCTCGATTTCCGCGCCAAGTCCTCGATCTTCACGCTGGGAACCTCGATGTGAATATCAATTCGGTCCAGCAGCGGACCCGACACTTTGCTCATGTATCGCTGGATCGCCCCCTCGCCGCAGGAACACGCGTGGATCGCCGACCCAAAGTTCCCGCACGGACACGGGTTCATCGCGCAGATCAGCATGAAGTTCGCCGGATATTCCACGGTCATCCGCGTCCGCGAAATGGTGATCGCCCCGTCCTCCAACGGCTGCCGGAGGACTTCCAGCACGTTCCGCTGAAACTCCGGCAGCTCGTCCAAGAACAGCACGCCGTGGTGCGCCAGCGATATTTCCCCCGGACGGATATTCATCATTCCGCCTCCCACCAGCGCCGCATCGGAGATCGTGTGGTGCGGCGAACGAAACGGCCGCGTCGTGAGCAGCGGCGTGTGGCCCGGCAGCGTCCCGGCCACCGAATGAATCTTCGTCGTCTCCAACGCTTCCTCGAACGTCAGCGGCGGCAGAATGCTTGGGAACCGCTTCGCCAACATGCTTTTGCCGGAACCTGGGGAGCCGACCATAATCAGATTATGTCCGCCCGCCGCGGCCACTTCCAGCGCCCGCTTCACCGTCTCCTGACCTTTGACTTCCGCGAAATCCAGGTGGCTGTGCTGGCTATCCTCGCGGAAGATGCGCTCGATATCCACCCGCACCGGTTCCGGGGAGAGCAGACCGTTTAGGAAATCCACCGTGTCGCGCAGCGTGCCCATGCCATAGACTTCGAGGTCGCCCACCAGCCCAGCTTCCCCGGCATTCGCCGCGGGAACGATTACTCCGCGTAGTGATGGGAACGTCGCGCGCAGCTTCCGCGCGTGCAGCGCCACATTGAGTGCGCCGTGTACCGGACGCAGCGTCCCATCGAGCGCGAGTTCCCCGAGGAGCACATACTCTCGCACCCGCTCGGAATCCACCACGCCCGTCGTAGCCAACAGGCCGATAGCGATTGGCAGGTCGAACGCGCTGCCCTCCTTGCGGATATCCGCCGGCGCAAGGTTGATCGTGATCTTACGGTTCACGTCGAACGGGATCGCGCTCGTCTTCAGCGCCGAGAGCACGCGCTCTTTGCTTTCGCGAACCGCCGAATCCGGAAGGCCCACGATCGCGAAGCTCGGAACGTGGGACTCCACATGCGTTTCGATTTCTACGGTAAAGGCTTCGATTCCCTGCGTCGTCGCAGTATAGCATCGGGAGAACATAGTCGTTAACGAGTGATGAGTAATGTCGGCAGGCTGGAAGCACTGCCCCACGCGGGTCGGTGCTTCCAGACCGATCTTCCGCGTGGGTCGCGCTTCCAGCCCGACCTTCCGCGTGGGTCGGCGCTTCCAGCCCGACCGGGGGAGTTTCGAAGCACAAATTTACGAAAAAGAAGTGGTATAGCGCGGAATTGCATTCCGCGACCCTTTCCGGGACCACCGGGTTCACGGAGTGCAACTCCGTGATACACCACGATGGGAGCATTTTTCTCGCCGAAGCCATGTTCCCATTGCGGCTTTCAATTAACTCTCAATCGTTTATGAAACAACGTGTCTGGGTTCTTTTGCTAATGTTGGTGCTATCGCTTGCCCTGCCGCTCCTCGGGCGCGCGCAGTGGGTGCAGACGAATGGGCCGTATGGGGGAACGCCTTCGGAGGTCCAAAGTCTTGGATCAAAGTTGATTTGTCTGGCTGAGGAAGGACTATTTATATCGAACGACAGCGGAGAAACCTGGAACCGTTTGCATAATGCCCCAGCTAATCTTTTTGAGTTGGTCGTTGTAGGCAGCACAATAGTCGCTGGAGGAAACCCGGGTTTTGAGCCATTCTTCACGCGATCCACCGATGGAGGGAAATCGTGGATTACAAATTATGGGAACGGTATTGAAGGAGTGTACGCGTTAGGCCTGACTGCAAGTGGGAAAGATCTCTATGTTATTGCCACTAATGACGTGATTCCGAGTCCAACGACGATAGAAATTTCTACCAATGAAGGCCAGTCATGGCGTGCGCCGTGGGATTCCGTGGGCCTTTATCCTAAAGGGAGAATTCAAGGACTATTCACGATACGCTCGAATCTGTACGCAGAAAGCGACTCAGGAGTGTACCGCTCCTCCGATAGCGGGAAAAGCTGGACGGATGCGAGCGGACTAATTCCGAGTGGTGTTACAGTATTTTTTATTGTCGATACGGAACTCTTCGCCGTTATGGATACTGGCCTCATAGTCTCACGGAATGGAGGCTCGAGTTGGATGCGTGCCAACGCTGGTTTAGCAACTACTAACGTACGAAGTATCCTCGAATCCGGCATCGATTTGCTTGCCTGGACCGATAGTGGGCTTTACCGTTCCACGAATGACGGGACCGCTTGGAACTATACCGGTCAGCAGCCGCGAAGCTCATATCCTCTTTTCGCATCTGGACAAGTGGTGCTTGCTGGCGTGCCGGATTCGGGAATCTGGCGCTCGACGGATTTTGGAGGAAGTTGGAGGCACGTTGGGCTTAACTGCGCAGTGGTGGATCACTTTGCGATAATTGACAGCACGATTTTTCTCGCAACGCATAACTCGATGTATCATGGTCAGATCTGGCGTTCTTCCGATATGGGAACGACTTGGCAGGTGGCGGTCGATTCCGTGTTCGCAGAATATCTGTTCAATCCGCTTTCGTGCCTCGCATCGGAGGGAACAACCCTTTATGCTGCTGGCAGTAATACTTATAGTTTTGCAGCATCAACCGATAAGGGTGATTCCTGGAAGCGCCGCGCGCAAGTTCAACAAGGAGTTCAACTGGGGACGGTGGAATGCTTGATTGCTCAGCATGATACGATGTATGCCGGGACCGACTCCTATGGTATTTTTTCTTCAACAGACAGCGGAATGCATTGGAGACTGTTGGATAGTGCTTTGTATAACTTCCGGCTGAACAACAAATATACACTCGCACTTGCGATTGCGGGATCGAACATACTTGCTGGGACGAATGATACCGGAATGTTTCTTTCTTCGGACAATGGCGCAAGCTGGATTCCATCCAACACTGGAATTGCAAGTCTGGAAATTTACGCATTCGTTGAACTTGGGTCCTACGTTTTTGCCGGGACTGGTAGTGGAGTGTATCGGTCGAGCGACCATGGGCTAAGCTGGACGTGGGCGAGCACGGGCTTAAATGGGGCGCTTATTGGTATGTTCGAAGTTTGTGGCAAATATCTTTTTGGTGCTTCGGACAGTGGAATGTTTCTTTCAAGTGATTCCGGGGAAACCTGGCATAATGTCATTGGCAATCTTCCAGATAGTAGCATACCGGGGCTTTTGCTTTCCGGCAATAACCTTTATGCCGGTACACAAGGCGATGGTGTCTGGCGCTGCCCACTTTCCGATTTTGGTATTAGTTCCGTCTCCGCGCCGGAGCCGGTGAAGGCGGAGGCGGTCGCCGCTTATCCCAATCCCGCAACGCAATCGACCACGCTGCACTTCACTGCGGCGGAGGGTGGCTATGCCACGATTACGGTGGTCAATGCACTGGGCGCGGAGATAGCGCGGCTGTATTCCGGCGCGCTATCGGCAGGCGAGCACTCATTCACCTGGGATGCAGCCAGGATGGCTGCGCCACGCGGCATGTACGAGTGCGTGGTCCGGATGAGCGGGCACGCGCAGGAAGTTCCAATCATTCTGGAGTAACGCTATGAAACGAATCCCTTCGATTTTCTCAATAATGTTAATGGTATCACTCGCCCTGCCGCTCCTCGGGCGCGGGCAGTGGGTGCAAACGAACGGGCCGCACCATCAGGTTTTTACTTATGGCGGATACACATTTTCTCCGGTGGTGCTCGGTAACAAATTGCTGTGCCTTACCGCGTCCGGCGTGTTGCGTTCGACCGACAGCGGTACGAGTTGGACCGTTGCAAATACCGGGCTAACCGCGCAGCCGAACGTACTGGTTGCGATTGGGAACCAGCTTTATCTGGGCTGCAATCGGGGTCTCTTTGTTTCTCGCGATACGGGGGTAAGCTGGCAGGAGATTAATATTCATTCGCCGGAACCCGATGTTGACGCAATCACCCGGAGCGGCGAGAACCTGGTTGTAGGAAGTATTTTGGATAGTGTATTTCTCTCACGCGATGGAGGCCAAAATTGGGAGGCGGTATTTCCTTTGACGGTCATGTGCTTCGATTCGATCGGCGCTTTATTGTTCGCCGCCGTGGATGTCGGCGGCATTTATTGTTCCAGCGATCATGGTGTGAACTGGCAACACGTCTCTCCCACCCGCTGGGCCACCCGGGCCTTTCGTATTGGTAGCGGGAATCTGCTTCTTTCGACCGATACCGGTTTTTTTCGCTCTTCCGACAGTGGTCATACTTGGGAACCGGCCAACCGTGGCTTGCCATCTGGGGTTGTTTATGCACTGGCGAGCGCCGGAACCATGCTTTACTCAAGCCCGTATGGGCATGGCCTTTATGTTTCGAGTGACACGGGAGCAGACTGGCGCTCCGCCGGCGACACGGGCCTGGCCACTTCCAACATATCCGATATCCTTCCGGATGGCGGGAACCTATACATAGGTTCGGTGGACGGGTTGTTTCATTCCACCGATCATGGCACGCATTGGACGGTTCACAATCCCCAATCGACGGTATGTGCCGATGTCCATCGGTTGGACTCCGCAGATGGGAAGCTTTACGCGAGTACGGCGAATGGCGTATTCGTTACTTCTGATAGTGGTGGGAGATGGTCTCAGGATACCGATGGGATGGGTGATGTTTCCATTACTGCAGTAGCTGCGGTAGATGGCATGCTATTCGCCGGTTCAAGCAGCAAAGGGGTTTTCGTTTCAGAGGACAGTGGTCGCCATTGGAACGCACTGGATACCGGACGATTCCCCGCACCGGATATTGCAACGATTGCTGCCTCGGATGGAACACTTTATGTGGCTTCTCAGTCCGGTGTATTTCTTTCCACCGACGATGGCGTGAGTTGGAGGAATCCACATCATGCTCCCTATGGTGCTATTAGTGTTGCTCACGTGGGCGACCACCTCATTGCTGGAACTTCCCTTGGTACACTCTATTATTCCTTGGATAGTGGAACTACCTGGCAAACATCCCTCACGTCGCCCATTTCTGCAAATTCGCAGGTGCTGGTGGTTGATAGCGGAATCGTCTATGCAGGGACAGCAGGGGAGGGTCTCTGGCAATCAACCGATAGTGGCGTGACATGGGAGGCTCCGGCGGACCCTCCGGTCAACTGGAACATTACGGCGCTAACCTGTGCCGATGGATTACTCTTTGCCGGGACGAGTAACGGAGCAATCTATAGTTCCAAAGACCGGGGTGTTTTATGGACGTACAGTGGCTCAGGATTCCCAAACGGAATAGCCGTTCAATCCTTTGTCGTGCTGAATGGATATCTTTATGCGGGTACAAGTGACAGTGGTATATGGCGGCTCGCGCTGCCGAGCGGCTCTCCGGCCAGTATCGTACTTCCCCTGTCGAAGGAAGCCAATTTAACCGCCTATCCCAATCCCTCCACGCAGTCCACTACGCTGCACTTCACTGCGGCGATGGGCGGCTATGCCACGATTACGGTGGTCAATGCCCTGGGCGCGGAGGTAGCGCGGCTGTATTCCGGCGAGCTATCGGCGGGCGAGCATCCCTTCACCTGGGATGCAGCCAGGATGGCTGCTCCACGCGGCATGTACGAGTGCGTGGTGCGTCTGGATGGACGGGTTCAGGAAGTGCCGATTGTTCTTGAATGAGTGAGTGATTTCTTCGCGCGGAAGTGTTAAGCACCCCTTCGCGCATCATCGGCGCGAAGGAGAACGCATATCACTCAAAGCCAATACACGGATTCCCGCGCAGACCACCGTTCGCTCGGTCTGGTCTCGATCTTTTCGATCCCGGTCATCTGGGGCACGACGTTCGCCATCGTGCAACGGGCGCTAACGGACGCGACCCCGACGGCATTCGTGGTGCTTCGCCTTGTGCTCATCAGCGTGGTGTTCCTGGCATTCTCTCGTTCGGCGCGAGGGGGAACCCTTTTGCTGGTGCGGGCGCGCTCGAAGGTGGAGCGTTTGTTCCGAAGGGAGGTCCTGGTGCTTGGCGCGACGTTCGGCATCGGGTACATCCTTCAAACGGCGGGCCTTCTGACGACGACGACGTCGAAATCGGCGTTCCTGACGTCCACGGCGGTGGTGTGGACTCCGCTCATCTCGTTCCTGACGGGCCGGGAACGCGTCACGCGGCGGCTGGTGGCCTCCGTTGTGCTGACGTTAGCCGGGGTGCTGCTGATGACCGGTGCGTACCGTGCCGCGAGCGTGAACGTCGGCGACCTGCTGACGCTCCTCTGCGCGGTGATGTTCGGCATCTACATCGTGTGGATCGACCGAGCCGTGCAGCACGCGAAAGCGATCGCGCCCACCGAACATGCGGCGACGATGATGGTGACTTCGACGCAGCTCGTGGCAGCGGCGGCGCTGCTCCTGGTGTTTCTGCCGGTGGTGGAGACTCCGCGGTTCGTGCCGACGCCGTATGCGGTTGGCGCGTTGGTGTTTACGGCGCTCATCGCCACGGGCGCGACGGCGTACCTGCAAGCGCGGTATCAGCAGGTGGTCTCGCCCACGGCGGCGGCGGTGATCTACATGATCGAGCCGGTCACGGCGATGGTGATAGCTGAAGTATTTCTCACTGAACAAATCTCTTTTCTCGAACTGTTAGGTTCGTTACTAATTATTCTTGGTGTGGTTATTGCGCAACTAAGGAGCAAAGCTACGGATGAGAGCGAAATCGAGATGCAGAAAGGGTAAGGGCGTGGCTTGGCAGGGCCAGTGCCGGAGCCGCCGCGTGGGCCGCGTAACGGTGGCGAGCGCGTTGTGCGTTCTTGCGATGAGTTGGGGATTCGCGCGTTCGGCTTCTGCGCAGGTCGGTTCCAACTTTGGCAAGAACAAGGTAGAATACAAAGACTTCGATTGGAAGTTTATTCAGTCGCCGCATTTCGATGTGTATTTCTATCAGGGCGGCCGCAAGTTAGCGGAGTTCGTTGCCGATCATGCGGAGAAAGCGCTCGATTCCATCGAACGCGTCATGCAGTATGATATTACGAACCGCGTCGCGATTCTCGTTTATAATTCCCACAATGATTTTCAGCAGACGAATGCGGTCGGAGAGTTTTTGCCGGAAGGTGTCGGTGGTGTCACCGAGCTCCTGAAAAACCGGGTCATCATTCCCTATGAAGGTGATTACGAATTGTTCCGCCATGTCATTCATCACGAGCTGACGCATGCGGTGGTAAACGATATGTTCATCGGCGGCACGTATCAGTCGCTGCTGACGGGTGGCGGAATGGAGATTCCATCGTGGATGAATGAGGGCCTTGCCGAATTCAATTCACTGCACGGACTCGACATTGAAACCGACGAATTCATGCGCGATGCCACGCTCTCCAATTCCGTTCCGCCACTCGACCGGCTGGGCGGGTATGTGCAATATCGTGTCGGGCAAACGATGTATTGGTACATCTCGCAACGGTATGGGCCGGACAAGGTCGGAGAGTTACTGCACCGCATTCGCGCCGCCCGCAGCGTCGAGGCCGGGTTCCGTTCGACCTTTGGGCTGAGCGTCAGCGAATTCTCAGACAAGTTTATCCAGGCCCTCAAAGTCCTGTACTATCCCGATATTGCGCGATTCCAGGACCCGGACGATTACGCAGAGGTCCTCGCGGACCACAAAAAGCTGGGGGATTTCATCAACGTTTCTCCCGAAGTCTCGCCGGATGGCGATCTCGTTGCCTTTATCAGCGATCGCAGCGATTACTACGATGTGTACGTCCAGAGCCTGACGCATCCGGGTCGTATCAAGAAGATCCTGAATGGCGGGGGCGCAAGCGCCAACTTTGAAGAGTTACATCTGCTGACGCCCGGACTCAGTTGGGCGCCGGACGAAAAACATGTGGCCCTGGCTTCGAAAGCAGGTGAAACCGATGCTATCTTTATTCTGGACGTAAATGGCAATGGCCCGCAACAGAAACTTCCCAATATCGATCTGGATGGAATTCAGGGACTCAAATGGTCGCCGGATGGGAAATATCTGGCGATTATTGGAATGAAGAATGGCCAGTCCGATCTCTATCTGTATGACTTCGCCACGCATCAGCTTCGGAACTTAACAAACGACGCATTCTCCGATCACGAGCCTTCGTGGTCGTACGATTCGAAGAGCATTTACTTTACGAGTGAGCGCGGCGATCATCTGGTCCCTGGCCAGTATCCTCTTGAGTATCCAAGTCCGGTCAATATTCAAAGCACGAATATCGATGTGTATCGCTATGATTTGGCTTCCAACACGATTACCAGAATCACCAATACACCGAAGGCCGACGAATATTACCCGGTGCTGACCAAGGACAATAAGCTGTTCTACATCAGCAATGCCAACGGAATCAACAATATTTACACGGCCAATGCCGATGGTTCCGATGCGCGGCCGATCACGAATTCCGTTTCGAAAATCGATCAGATTTCGGTTTCCAACGATGGGACCAAACTCTGCTTCTCGACCATGCACCGCGGCGGGTATGACCTGTATCTCTTGCGCAACCCGCTCGAACGCCATATCGATTCGCTCCCGCTGACGGCCTATCGCAAGAACGAAGGCGCCATTATGGTCGCGCACGTGGACACCATGCAGAACGAGGCCGATACCGCCAAGGGATACGGGCAAGTTGGGGTTGACTTACATAATTATGTGTTCAGTAATAATCCCGCCGTGGACCGGAACGCGCATTCCATTGAGCAGCCGAATAAACGGATGACCGAACTCGTCACCGATTACAAGGACTCTTCCGGCCAATATATTGTCCATAAGTACCGCACGGTTTTTACGCCGGATGTGATCATCGGTTCAGCCGGGTATTCGGGGTTTTATGGGCTGCAGGGAACAACGCAAATGCTTTTTTCCGATGAGCTTGGGAACCAGCAGATTTTCTTCGCTACCAATCTCATTCTCGATCTCAAGAATTCCGACTATTTGCTGGCCTATTTCAATCTGGCGAAGCGAATGAATTGGGGTATTCAGGGCTATCACAGCGCAGCATTCGTGCAGGAGGTGACGGATCCGGATGCCCCGCGAGAACTCTATCCTGTTGCGCGGTTTACTTCTACCGGGGTGGCCGGGGTTGCCTCGTACCCGCTGACGCGGTTTTCGCGGTTCGATTTCTCGCTCACGGGTGCCGTTTTTCAGAAGGACCTTCTGGTCACGGAAAATGTGCCGACCAAGACTGCCTATGCAATCTTTCCGGAAATATCGTACGTCCATGACGATGCACTGATGAGCTATTTCTACCCGATCGATGGGACGCGGTTCAACATCGGCGTTGGGGCAGCACCGGAACTTGCCGCGAACTGGCTGGGATTTGTGACACCGCAAGTGGATATTCGCCGGTATTTGAAAATCAGTGGACTTTTTTCGCTGGCAACACGAATTGCGGGAGCGATGAGCTTCGGTCCGACCCCGCAGCATTTCTTTATCGGTGGTGTCGATAGCTGGATCAATCCATCGTACGCCACGCAGGGAATTCCGATCACCAGTCCGCAGGATTTCGCCTTTTTCACGCCGGGATTACCATTGCGTGGATTCCCTTATGATGCGAAGATCGGCACGCACTACGTCATCGGCAATGTGGAATTGCGCTACCCATTCCCGATTACCATTGGTGGATTTCCCCTTGCATTCTTTGGCGATAGCTTCGTCGATGCGGGTACGGCCTGGAATCAGAGTGTCTATCTTTTCCAGCGCGATATGGCTACCGGCAATTGGCAGACGAAGGACCTCCTGCTCTCGACCGGCACCGGCATCCGTACATTTCTCTTCGGATTTTACGTCCACTTCGATTTGGCATGGACTACCACGCTCGAAACGTGGTCCTCACCAAATTACATCATTTCGCTTGGGGAAGATTTTTAAGGCCGGAGCGCCAAGCGCACGGTCCAATCTACGCAAGCTTGCGCAAGGTCATAACCGCTGGGCGGGTCTGGGCAAAATCGGTAGCAATACGGCGGATTTCCTGGCTCGTCTGCTCATCCAGAATATCTTCCAGATTTTCAAACGCGTCCGGGCTCTCGCACTCGTACACTTCAATGAACGTGGAGGCATCGTCATCGTCTTGATAGACCGAGCAGCGGACGGCCTGCTGCTGGCTATTAATGCGTTCGACGAGGCCCGTGAGCATGGTTTCCAGCTCACGACGCTTCGCGTCGGCGACGGAATAAGTGATCGTGACGAGGGTGTTCGATGCCATAGTCTTCGCAGATAAATATTACTAAATGCAAAATTACGAAAGAAATGCTTTCGTGTGTCATATTTGAAGAAAAAAGACGTTTTCGGGGCAACGAAGCATTATTGAAAAGATTTCTTTTTGGAATCGCGGGATGCGCTCCGCCGTATATTAACCATCATGCTACTAAGCGCGGCCATTCTTGCTCTCATTGCTCTTGCTCAAATTCTGTTCTCGAGTCCGCTTTTCGCGACGCTGGGCTTTGAATACTCGGCGCTGATGGCGCTGGCGCTCAGTTTTGTCTGCGGGGTGCGGGGGGTGGAGGGGCAAAGGACCGTAGTGACGGTAAGGGCTGGAATTCTGCGAGTCGTTAGAGAATCGGCCATTTTAGCCGTTGTTCCTTTGGTTGTATCTATTATTTCACTTCTTTTTCTCCCTAATTGCTTTTTCTGGGATGGCCTTCTCTTTTATCTGGAAATTGCGTTGCCGAGCGCGATCTTAGGGGGGCTGTTCGGGTTGGCGATTGCCATGCTCATTCCCAATCGAACGTGGGCCTGGGTGGGGTTTATTGCATTCTGGGTAGTTACGCTGTTTCTTTCGCTTTTGCCGGGATATACCAATCCGCAACTTTTCGCGTATGGTTGGCAGTACGGTTTTTTTCCGGGAATTATTTGGGACGCCTCCATCGAACTCAAGAACGCGTATCTCTTTTCCAGAATCGAACAGGTGGTTTGGGTCGCCCTGCTCTTTTCGATCGGAGCACTCCGTGTGCCGCTGCCCGAAGGGACAACCCGGACCAAAGTGACATACACAGCAGTGCTCTGTATGCTGGGAATTGTACTCTTCCTCCTGCACGATACGCTTGGTATTACGGCTTCACATCGCGTGGTAGAAAGTGAACTCTCAGAGAAGCTGGTTGCATCTGCCAATTGCACGATTTATTACGCTCCCAATTCCTTCACAGAAGATGAGCTGAGCCAAATGAGCGTGAATGTTCGGTGGTATCTGTATGACATCGAGCGGCGCTTTGCGCTTGAGCCGCCTGCGAAGCCGGTCCATATCTATATCTATCCATCGAACAAGGCAATGTTCCAGTTTGTCGGGACGAGTGTTGCGTCCATCGCTAAACCCTGGCTCGGCGAGGTGGATATTGCCACGGGACATTTGGAGAATCTGAAGCATGAACTCACCCACGTTATGCTGCGTGCAAAAGGCGTGTGGCCATTTTATGCGAGCTGGTCCACGGGAGTGACAGAAGGTGCCGCCATGTCCGTGGAGCCGGAATACGATGGTATTTATACGCTCGATGAGCACGCAGCGCGCATCTTGCAGTTACACTATGCTCGTGGCGTATCGCAAATATTGTCCTTTAGCGGATTTGCTGCGAATGCTTCGGAGAAAAGTTACGTGCTGGCTGGCTCTTTTGCGCGCTACTTATTGCGGACGTATGGCCCCGGCCCGTTCGACCGTGTCTATTCCTCGCTCGATTGGAAGAACGCTTATGGCAAACCACTCGATACGCTTGAGCGCGAATGGAAACGTTCGCTTCAATCACTCATGACGTCCATGAGCGCTGCGGATTCCGCGCATTTCCGTTATTACTATGACCGGACGGCAATTATTTTCGATCCCTGTCTGCGCCGCATTGGCAAACTGGAACGAAAGGCGGGTGAAGCGTATACTAAATCTAACTTTGCGCAGGCAGATAAATGGTATGCCTCCGCGGTTGCGGCGGGCGGAGGAATCGGCGCACTCGCCGGGCGTTCCAATGCGCTCTTGCGTGAGCAGAAACTTGACGCTGCGACTACGGTCTTAGATACAACTCAGGCCCCCACAATTCAGAAGCAGATCCTCGCGCTCGATGAGCGGCGCGGGGACTTGCATGCTATACAAGGGGATACCATCCGAGCAGACAGCTTCTATCATTCCGCGCTTCTGGTCAAATTGAGCGGCGGATCGTTCCTTAGCGCATACGCGCATCAGGTGCTGTTACATTCGCAGGTGGATTCGGAATGGACGAACTTTCTGCGAGCAGAGTACCTATCGCCTCCGGACGCCACGAATGTCTTCGAAGGCTTTCTGAAGGTGTGGATGCACCACCACCCTGAACCCGGTTTCGACCGTACCGATTTGGTGCTGCGCTACCTTTATGCAACGCTTCTGGAACGCAAGGGCGAGTATGCCGGAGCCGTTCGGCTTGACCCGTTTGGGATTTCCCTCCGGTCTCCGGAACTGGATTCCGGCTTATCCCGAAGAGATTCTCTTGCTATTTCCCTTATAGCACTTCATTTTGCGGAAATTGAAATTCCGAATCCACATGCACAATATGACCTTTCGGTTGCCGAACAACTTGTTCCCACCGAATACCGGCGAGCAATAACGGAAATGGTGGATGAACTGAGTGCCGAAGCTGCCTATACTACCGAGGCACAACGCGCCCCTGGAACGTCTCCCTGACCGCAGCAAGAAAGTTCTCGTATTCGGCACGCCGTACGACCGCATGGAGCGTTACCGATTCCAGGTAGGTTGAATCCACTACCTGTCCGCCAAACGCGTGGAGCAAATGTTCCATGCGCGGTACATCCTCATAATGGACTTCGAGGGTTACTCCTCTCGTAAGATAAACACGCACCACTTTGGACATAGAAACCACCTGCTGTGCCGCTTCTGCATACGCGCGAGCCAGCCCGCCGGTGCCGAGCTTGGTGCCTCCGAAATAGCGTGTGACGACAAGGAGGACGTTCGTAATTTTTCGAGACGTCAGAACGAGCAGGATTGGTTTGCCGGCGGTGCCCGCCGGTTCACCATCGTCCGCCGAGCGCACCTGCATCGCATCGGCACCAAGCCGATATGCGAAACAGTGGTGAGTCGCGTCGTGGAATTCCTTACGGATCTTTGTCAGAAATTCCTCGACTTCTTCCTTCGAGCGAGCCGGAGCGATATCCGCAATGAAGTGAGAGCCTTTTATTTTTAGCTCAGGCGCGCGGAGCGGAGCATCGATGGTGTCGTAAAAATCGTCCTCAGGCATGGCTTCGTAATGCATAATCCGTAATGCGTAACGCGTAACGCGTAACGCGAATGGCGAGGCCGGTAACTGAGAATACGGAATGAGTGTTCTCAGAAACTGAGATGCCAAAGGATTTTGGGGCAACAGGCTTTAGAGAGAATTGATGGCTCCG